>JAHCJH010000180.1 GCA_026126345.1 Phycisphaeraceae bacterium
TGGTGGCGCCGGCGGCAGAGATGTCGGCGGATCTGCCGGCTTCGGTGGCGCCGGTGTGGCGGCGGCCTGTTGGGCCGAGGTGAGCCGCTGTTCCAGCTCCGCGAAGCGCTGCAGGGTCTTCGCCTCGAAGGCTTGGCGGTCCTTGTTGAGCCGTGCTTGCTCCTCACGCTCGGTTTCGTACTGGGCGAGCTTGCGTCCGGCCGTGCCGACCCATTGGTCCAGGGGGTTGACCTGGCCGCCGGGCGGCATGACGCCGATGTTGGTGACGGTGCCGGGTTGCCCGGCGGCGGTGCGGGCTTCGCCGTTCCTGGCGCTGGGGCCGGTGAAGGCGAAGATCAGCCAGAGGATGCCGACGCCGCCAGCGACGATGGTCCCCAGCATCGCGTACTGGCGCTGCTTGGGCGACAGGCGTTCCAACAGGGCGCGCAGGGCGTGGGCGGGTTGGCGCGGCGCGTTCATCGCCCACCTCCGCGCCGGATCACGTAGACGCTGGTGCTCTCGCCGGGGCGCAGGTTGTGGTGCTCAATGGCGATCCCAGTGACATCGGCGCCATCCCGGTCGAACTCCTGCTCCGCTACTACCATGGGTTCGGTGCCGACGTTCTGCAGCAGGAACTTCTCGCCGATGAGACCGCGCCCCTCGTACTGGCGTACCAAGGAGAAGCGCACTTCGGTCCACAGCTGGATCGCGCGGTGCGCTTCTTCCACCTGGATGTCCGGCGGCACGCGATCCGAGGCCATCGCCACCAGCAGGGCCTTCATCGCCCGGACGGGATTCGGCGAAGGACCGGCCGCCGCCTGAGTCGCCCCCGTCGCCCTGAACGCGTTGGGCGTCTTGTCGCGGATGACGATGGTGTCGGCCGGCGTGTCAGCGCGGCGCAACAGCAGGGTGTAGGTGGCGCTGGCCGACGAGACGAACAGGTTGACCGGCTTGGCCGAGTCGCCCACCGGGCGGATATAGACCTCGCCCCTGTCGCGGTCGCACTCCAGCACGATCTCGCCGCCCGGATTCACCGTCGGCAGGCCGGCCCCAGGCGCTGTGGCGCCGGGATTCGTGGGCAGCGCAGGAGACGGGCCGCAGTTGCTCGACAGAATGTTGCCGAACACGTCGGTGATCGGTGCGTTCTCGATGCGGATGCGCGTCGGCTCCTTGATCGAGAGGATGGCTTCGACGGAAACGCCGTCGCTGGCCTCGACGAGCTGCAGGGCATGGGCGGGCGCTGCCAGGATCACCGCGGCGACCGTGGCAATCGCCGACAATGCCTGTCCGATGCGCTGCAGCGGCAGCGGAATCGTGGCTGGATTGCTTGCTGATCTATTTGCTCGCATAGGGCACCTCCTTGAAGGCTTTCAGGTGCATGCGCGCGCCGGCGTAACTGAACTCGATCAGGTAGGCCTTGAGCTCGTTGGCCGTCTCGAAGCCGTTGACCAGGGTGCGCAGGCGCCCGCGGATGACAACGCTCTGTGCCGCTTCGCTGGGGACGAGTTGCTGGGGCGCGAACACTGTGGCGGCGTTGATGCGCTTCAGGCGCTCGGCTTCCACTTCCTGCCGAGTCTTGAGCGGGCCGTACTGCTCGGGTTCGACGTAGCCCAGCAGGACGTCCTTCTTCCAGTCGATCGATGCCGGCGTCACGTCCAGGATCAGCCAGGCGATGAAGCTGCCCATCTGCTCGAGGTATTCATGGCTGGCCTGGTCGCGGGTGACCCAGAAGGTCTGGTTGAGGGCGGGCGGCACGACGACCGTGCGTACCGTCCCCAACAGGTTAAGGATGACCACCAGGGCGAGGATCTGGCCGGCCGCCAGCACGCCGACCGCCAGACCGAGCCCGCGATTGCGGCGCCGCATCTCCTTGATGTCGCCGTTGAGCCGTTCGAAGTCCATGGGCGTTCTCCGGGCTCAACCGACCATGCGGCGCAGGTGCGAGGGCGGAGTCGCACGCATCGCAGTCAGGGGGCTCGCGGGCAGATGCCAGTACAGCCAGTGGATGGCGTAGGCGGGGTGCTTGTCTGCCTTCAGCCGCGAGATCCAGCGCGACAGGAAGATGCCCGTCGCCAGGCAGATGGCGAAGGACATCTTCGTGCCGGACAGGTAGCCGACGAAGAACATGAAGAAGACCGGCGCCGCGACGTCGACGTCCCAGAAGCCGATCTTCCACTGGTCGTCCAGACGACGGGGAATGTAGGTGTCGGTTCGCATGCCGGTTTCCCAGGGCTCGAGGCAGGCGTCAGATGACCGCGCCCATGATCGCGCCCGCGATCACAAGGCCGACGGCGGCGAAGATGGCCAGCCCGACGTAGAACAGGACGGGGCCGAAGTTGCGCAGCGCGGACAGCGAAATCAGCGCGACGACGAAGCCGATGAAACCGACCAGCGCCTTGATCCCCGGCCCCAGATCGGCGAGCTGGGTTAGGGCCGAGGTGAGCGGCCCGGTGATGCCGGTGAAGGCGACCAAGTCCAGGGCGTAGCCGGGGAAGGCGGCGCCGAGGCCGAGCACGATCGTCGCGAGCAGCATCGCAACGGTCATCGGCTTGCGCGGGGAAACGCGGGGGGAAGCGACGAGCACTGCAGTGTTCATGAAAACCTCCGGGAATGGATCGAGCGTTGAACGGGGGTAGGGGAGACGGGTGGGCGTGTCGGGGCGCCGGCGGGTGGGAGCGCGAGCGCTCGACGGGTGAAGGAGTTCGAGATCGGCGAACGACCGGCACGAGGTCATGGCAGGTCCTCCTCGTTCATCTGGAAGACCACCTCGACCCGGCGGTTCTGGGCGCGGCCGGCCAGGGTGTCGTTCGGGGCGATGAAGCAGCACCCACCACGGGCGCGCAGGGTCAGCGTCGCGGCCAGCGCCGGATGCGTCCTGCGAAGGTGGTCGCGGACAGAGAGGGCGCGCGCCAAGGCGAGGTCATGGTTGAACGCCAGGGGCCCCGTGCTATCGGTGCGGCCGATGATCGTGATGCGGCGCACTCGCAACAGATCGTCCATGGCCGCATTCAGCTGGGAGCGCGCGGCGGGGCTCAGCTTCGCGCTGCCCAGGGCGAACTGCACAATGACTGTGCGCGAGGACTGCGCCGTCGTCGCAGGAGCGGGCTGCACGGGGGCGGGTGCCACGGGTTCGGCCGGGGCGGGTGGCGCGGCGGGGTCGATCGACTGCCTGGGCGCTTCGGTCGCCAGGGTTTTGGGCGTGCGCGTGGGGCAGGCCGGGGGCACGCACTGCGCGAACACGGCGTCGCGGCCGAAGTCGAGTTGGGCCAACCGTGCGGGTGCTGTCGGGTGCCGTCCGGTTGTGGAATCGAGCGGCTCCTGCGCGCGGAACAGGCTGCACGACGCTGCAAGGGCCGTGCAGCAGCCGACAACGCCGAGCCAACCGGCGCGATGCAGAACGCGAGACGTCATGGCGAGACCCTCACCGACATCAGGGCGGAGGTCGCCGCCGCCGATACCGTCTGCGAATCCGAGCGTGCGCGGCGTTGCCGAGGCAACTGGCGGTACACCCGCCAGGCGTACTTGGCGCGGGCCTCGACGCAGTCCTCGCCCCTGAGTTGCGAGCAGGCCGCGTTGTAGGCGCCGACGGCATCCCAGGTCGCGCCCCGCCGCGAAAAGCTGTCCGCGAGCAGCCAGGCGCCGACGTGGATGTTGGTGCAGGGCTCGAAGAGATCGGCTTCGCGGATGCCGTGGCGGGACAGGGTCAGCAGGTGGCCGCTGTTGATCTGCATGAGCCCGATGTCGTAGGACCCGGTGCGCTGGAGGTGCGAGCGGTTGACCGCCCGGGGATTGAGGTTCGACTCGACCCGGGCAATGGCATAGAGCAGGTCGGCCGAGATGCCGTAGCGCTGGGCAGCCTCCTCCCAGCAGGCCTGCGCCCCGGTGGGTGCGAGCACCAGGAAGGCGAAGGCAGCCAGGGCAGCAAATTGCGGCAGTCGACGCATGGATCACCTCTCCAAACGAAACCGGAACGGCCCGCCGGGAAGCGGGCAGCGATGTCTGGGCCGTCGGCGGTGCGCAGACGGTCAGGGTCGGGTTCGGGTCGGTCCGGCGTCTAGCCGGGCGAGGTG
>JAHCJH010000181.1 GCA_026126345.1 Phycisphaeraceae bacterium
TGGGCGACGGCGGCGGCCTGTACACGCCCCCCTCGGCGCCGCGAGCCGACGGCGGCGGGGCGCCGCCCAAGCCGGCCCAGCCGCCCCGAAAGCTCGGCCGCAACGCCCCCTGCCCCCACGACCCCACCAGGCCCTACAAGAAGTGCTGCAACCGACCGGACGGCACCTGCAACGGCCAGGGTCTGCAGGGCAAGGCATGACGGACAAGCCCATGTGCGGAGGTTGATCGGTCTTTGTTCCCCATTGGGATCCTGACCGCAACAGGATGGGCAATCCCGGCGTATGGACAGCCGAAGTCAGTGCGCCGACGCTCCGGCACGGGGCCCGCGCGGCGGGCCGCGGCGGCCGGGAAGGGTGGCGGGCTGGCAGGCCGGGGTATGCTCCCCCGGGGCCGATCGCCGGCGAGCCGGCGGCGACGGGGCACCAACGATCGCTCACGTCAGGAGTCGAGACATGGCGTCGAACAGGGGAAGGACGTTCGGGATGGCACGCACGCGCGGCTTCACGCTGGTGGAACTGCTGGTCGTGATCGCGATCATCGGAGTTTTGGTGACGCTGGGGCTGGCGGTGGCGTCGCGCGTCGCCTCGGGCGGCAAGCAGCGGGCGACGGAGAACCTGCTCAAGACGCTCGACCAGGCCCTGAGCGAGTACATCAACGCCAAGGAGGGCAAGGCCCCGGCGTACTTCAAGGACGAGCGCGGCGTGGAGTTCCCGATGATCGACGCGCGGGCCCAGAGCGGCACGGCGGTCGAGCCGAGCCTGGCGCTGTTCCTGGCCGAAGCGACGCGTGTCGCCAGCGTGCAGGCGATCATCACCGGCCTCGACCCGCAGTTCGTTGAATCGGTGGACCTGGTGACCGCCAACGGCCTGACGCCGTCGCTCATCCGTAACGCGCTGCGCACCGTGACGGTCAAGGATGCCTGGGGCCGGCCGATCCGCTTCGTGCACCCGGCGTTCCACGGCGGCTACGGACCGTCGAGCCGCGCGGCGGGGCGGGCCCCGCGCACGTTCCAGGTGGCGGGCGTAGACACGGTGTTCGTGCGTGTGGCCGAGCCGGCCGGCGGGGCCGCGGGCGATGCGGACGAGGGCCTGTGCGTGAACAACCGGCCGTATTTCTACTCGGCGGGGGCCGACGGCAACCCCGGCACGCGGGACGACAACGTGTACACCACGCGCCCGACGTTCCCGGCCGAATCGACGAGCCGCACGAACAACTGAGCGGCGCTTCAGTAGGGCTTGAGCAGGGCTTGAGCAGGGCTTGAGCAGGGCTTGAGCAGGGCTTGAGCAGGGCTTGAGCGGGGCTGGCGCGGCGCTCGGCGGCGAAGTCGGATCCTCAGCGGCCGAAGGACCGTGGTCGGCCAAGGGCCGGCGGCCTATCATGCGGTCTATTCCGGGGCGTAGCGCAGCTTGGTAGCGCGTTTGGTTCGGGACCAAAAGGTCGGAGGTTCAAATCCTCTCGCCCCGATTGACGATCAGGCCCCGCGAGTCCCGGACTTGCGGGGTTTTTTCGTGTGGGGGCTTCATTTCGCGGAGTATTCCGGTGCGCCGGGCGCTGGGCCGTTCTACCTGGGTGTATCGGGCGCATCGCCTCCAGTGCGGAGCGATTACCACATGACCCATCGCGACCCGCACGACACCATCGGCGCGATTCTGCGCATCCACGCCATGGTCAACGGATTTGTCGTCGAGTCCGTCGAGGACATTCCCGAGACCCGCATGGCCGAGCAGCCGGGCGGCATCGTGAACCACCCCGCGTGGACACTGTCGCATCTCGGCGCGTACGCGGGGCTGCTGTTGTCGATGCTCGGCGACCCGAGCGTGCCGTCGGCCGACGCCGAGATGGAACGGTTCGGATACGGCTCCAGGCCCGTGCCCGACCGCGCCGCTTACGGGGCGAAGCGCGAGCTCATTGAACGGCTCCGGGGCCGAAACGCGCGGCTCGCCGAGGTCGTCGCCGAGCGACACGCGGAGTACTTCCCAAGGCCAGCGCCGGAGAGGTTTCGACCCCACGCGGCGACGATCGGGGATGTGGCCATCACGCTGCTCGTGGCCCACCCGCCGTATCACCTGGGCCAGTTGCGGCAATGGCGCCGCGCCGCCGGAATCGCCACAATGCCTTGACCCCGGTCCAACGACGTCGTCGCGGGAAACCGCGGCGCACGTCGCCGCCGATCTGCGGAAGGGGCGAATCGGCCTTTGGTGAACACGCCCCGCTCTTCACCGCATGGTGAGCGGCGATTGTGCGCTCCAATCGCCGCAACGGCCGGCTGCCCGCCGCGGACGGCGAGGGACGTTGCCGCCTGAATGGCACGCGTTCTCCGAAGACCCGTCTCAACGGGTCACCCCATCTCCGGCATCGGGAACCGTTCGCTCATCCACTGCTGCCAGCCGGGCCCGGCGCGCTCGGCCGCGGCCTTGGCGCCCTCGCCGTACAGGTAGAGGCTCACGCAGAGCATGACCATGCCTCCGCAGGAGAACGCGCCGATGTACGCGGTGCCGGGCAGGGGTTCATCCAGGCGGAGCAGCACGGTGTGCTTGTGCGAGCCCTTGCCGAGCGTGTCGACGACTCCGGCCGCGCGGGGCAGGCCGGCGGGGGTGCTCCAGCGTTGGCCCGGGGCGGCGGAGACCAGTGCAAGGCCGCCGTCGGGTCCGCCGAACTTCTGCCACGCCTGGGCCTCGGACTCCTTGGAGAATCCGATGCGCTGGACCTGCTCGCACGGCAGCCCCTTGAAGCGCTCCATGTAGATCCGCAGGATGCGGAAGTACGCGGGCCAGCCCTGCTCCAGCCCGTCGAGCTGGTTGTCCCAATCGTCGGTGCTGGCGAAGAGGCTGTGCACCACGCGGACGATGCACGTGCCGCCGGAGCGGGCCTCGACCGTCCACTCGGTGGCGACCTTGGGCGAACCCGGCATGCCCAGGTCCCCCTCGGCAACGAAACGCTTGCCCGGCTCCCACACCGTAATCGTCGCGGCCGAGTCCATGCCCGGGCCGAACGTGCAGACCAACTGGCCGCCGGCCTTCTCTTCACTGGTGCACGGGACGAACCACGACGAGATGCCCGGACCGGTCGCGATGGCGCGCCAGACGTCCTCGGGCGTACCGGGAACCTCGACTTCAACCTGAATCGACCGGCGACCGGAGGGGTCCTTCTTCACGCTCATGGGGTGTCCTTTCGTTCGGGATCGATGGGAGCCGGCGTCCCTGGCTTCTCGGCCGGGATGGGCGCAGCGGGCGCGGGGTACGCGCCGATGATCAGCCGGTGCCGCCGCCCGCCGGGGGCGGCCTCATCGTGGTAGCGGGCCACCAGCGTTCCGACCGCTGCGGTCAGTTCGCGGGTGAACGCGGCCCGGTCTTCCGCGGAACGAAACCGCACCTCGGTGTCGATCGACAACGTGGCCAACCGTTTGTTGACTTGCTCGGACCTGCGGAGCAACTGGCCAACCTCCCGGACCGCGCGCGCCGCCAGCGCAACCAGGTAGCTCGCCGACAGGCGGTCCATGACGCGGCCGGGGTCCGGCGGCGGGGCAACCGGTCCCAGCGCCTCGGGCGAAACAACATAGGAAGAAGCCGTCGCGACCATCCGGCGCTCAGTCAGTCCCCCCCACCGCCGCCTGCTCGCCACGCGGACCAGGCCGTGGCGCTCCAGCGTGCGCAGGTGGTAGTTCACTTTCTGGCGCGCCAGGCCCATTCGGCCGGCCAACGAAGCCGCGGACTCAGGCGAACGAAGCTCCGCCAGCAGGCGCCCGCGAACTGGGTCGAGCGCGGCGGCGGCGGCGGCGGGATCGTCGATGACGCGAAGATCGACCATGGTCGCCGGTCAGGGTACCATTGACAAATCGGTTTGTCAATAGTGCATCCCGAGGGAACAGGCCCCTTGGAGGGGTACACCAGCGCGGCAAAAACCCCGCCGGCGGCCGGCGGGGTCGGGGGGTTGGGCGGTTGGGCGTTGGGAGGGGATCCGGAGCTGCGACTGCGCGGTCAGGCGCGCCGGC
>JAHCJH010000182.1 GCA_026126345.1 Phycisphaeraceae bacterium
CCCTGCACGGGGTCAACCCGCTCTGGGCCCTGGCGGCGCACCGCCGGGCCCTTGGCCTGCACGCCCACGATGATTACGGCCTGCTCGCCAACGTCCGCCGGGTGCTCATGGCCGGCTGCGCCCCGGCCTTCGTGGAGCAGGAGGGCAACCCCCGCTATCTCCACGCGGCGCTGGAGATCCTCAGCCGGCTGCTGCCTCAGGTGAACCACTGACCGCTGGACCCGAATGGAATCCTACCGGTGGATGACTGCCAGCCGGGTTCGATCGCTATACTGGCATTCGACCCCATCGGGCGGGCCAGAAAGGCGGGTTCCCATGCAAGCGTTCGATCGTCTCAAGCAACTCGTGGCCGAGGCGGAAGAGGACGTGCTCAAGGGCGTCGGCGGCAACAAGGCCGCCAAAGTCCGGGCCCGCAAGAAGATGCAGGAGATCAAGCAGGCGGCGCAGGACGTCCGCGTCGGGCTGCTGGATCAGGGCGAGGCCGAGAAACCGGGCGAGTGAGCCGGGCCCGATGTCGATCATGAGCACAGCACGTTCATCCGCTGCATCGGGCGCAAGTCCGGCCGGGGGTCGCCCGACGCTGATCGACCTGTCGGCGATCGATCTGACCGTGCGTGATCGCGGCAAGGACGACATCGAGCACTGGATCCCGCACCGCGGTCAGATGAACCTGCTCGACTACGTGATCTGGACCAACGAGGACTACGGCCAGGGCGTCGGGCTCTGGAACGTCAAGCCGACCGAGTTCTGGGTGCCCGGCCACTTCCCCGGCCGGCCCATGCTCCCCGGCGTGCTCCAGATCGAGGCCGGCGCGCAGATGTCCGTCTACCTGCACAACCGCCGCTCGGGCGGGATGAACACCGCGGCGTTCACGCACATCCGCGAGGCCAGTTTCCGCGCCCCCTGCCTGCCCGGGGACGACCTGCTGCTGCTGGCCAAGGAGCTGCGCTACACGCCCCGCCGGTTCGTCAGCGCCGTGCAGGGGATCGTCGCAGGCCGCATCGTGTTCGAAGCGCAGATCGAGGGCATCACCCTCCGCTGACGGACCGCCCGCGGCCCCGCGCCGCACCAAACTTCAGTTGATCTCCCGCACCTGCCCCGTGCCCTTGGCGATGCGGCCGATCGTGTACACGCGCTCGCCGAGCTTCTCGAGCTGCTCCTTGACGCTCTCGGCGAACGTCGGCCGCACGATCAGGCAGTAGCCGATCCCCATGTTGAACACGCGGCGCATCTCCTCCTCGTCGATGCGCCCGTGCTTCTGCAGATACCGGAACACCGGCGGCACCGGCCAGGCCTCGCGGTCGATCACCGCGTCGACCTTCGGGTGCAACGCGCGGCACAGGTTCCCGCTCATTCCTGAGCCGGTGATGTGCGCCATGCCGCCGATCACCTTCTTCACGCGGTAGGAGCTCAGCAGCTTCACGATCGGCCGCACGTAGATCCGCGTCGGCGTCAGCAGGATCTCGCCGAGCGTCCGCGCCGGCGCCGCCTGGGCCGAGCGCTTGCGCCCCTTGGCCCGGGCCTTGGGCGCCGGCTCGAGTTCCGGAGCGGGCGACGACAGATCGAGCCCGGCCTTCTCCACCACCGTGCGCACCAGCGAGTACCCGTTGGAGTGAATCCCGTCGCTGGCCAGCCCCAGCACCACGTCGCCCACCTCCACCCGCGTCGGCTTGATCGCCCGGTCCAGGTCCACCACGCCCACCGCGAACCCCGCCAGGTCGAAGTCTCCCGGCCGGTACAGCCCCGGCATCTCCGCCGTCTCGCCGCCCAACAGCGCGCAGCCCGCCCGCCGGCACCCCTCGACCATCCCCTTGACCAGGTCCGTCAGCACCGACTTGTCCACCTTCCCGATCGCGATGTAGTCCAGGAAGAACAGCGGCTCGGCTCCCTGCACGATCATGTCGTTGACGTTCATCGCCACCAGGTCGATGCCCAGCGTGTCGTACCGGTTCAGGTCGATCGCCAGCTTCAGCTTCGTCCCCACCCCGTCGGCGCACGCCACCAGCACCGGGTCCTTGTAATTCCGCGCGAACAACCGCTCGTTGAAGTCCAGCCGGAACAGCCCCGCGAAGCCCCCGGGGTTGTCGATCACCCGCGGCCCGAACGTCCGCCGCATCAGCGATCCCAGCGACTCGGTGAACTGGTCCTTCGACTCCAGGTCCACGCCCGAGGCGGCGTAGCTGAGCCCGGCGGCGTCTTGGGCTTTCGGCGGCATGGCCGGAGCATAAGCGCCCCGCCGATCGCCGTTCGGGGGGCGTTCACGCCGCGCCCGCCGGTTGTCCCGTCCGGGGCCCGTTCATAGACTCCCCGCTCCCGGTCCGGGCCCAGTCCCGGCCGGCTCAATCCCACGGAGATCCCCGTATGTCGCAGCGCATGTTCACGTCGGAATCGGTGTCGATGGGCCACCCCGACAAGGTCGCCGACCAGATCTCCGACGCCGTGCTCGACGCCATGCTCGCCGACGACCCGTACTCCCGCGTCGCCTGCGAAACGCTCTGCGCCACCGGCCTGGTGGTCGTCGCCGGCGAGATCACCACCAAGACCTACGTCGAGATCCCCGACCTGGTCCGCCGCACCATCCGCGACATCGGCTACACCAGCGCCGACATGCGCTTCGACGACCAGTCCTGCGCCGTGCTCGTGGCCCTCAACAAGCAGAGCCCAGACATCGCCATGGGCGTCGACCGCGAGGGCGCCGGCGACCAGGGCATGATGTTCGGCTTCGCCTGCAAGGACACCGCCGAGTACATGCCCCTGGCCATCCAGCTCGCCCACCGCCTCGTCGAGCAGCAGGCCCACGTCCGGCGCGAGGGCCTCGTCCCCGGCCTCCGCCCCGACGCCAAGAGCCAGGTCACCGTCGAGTACGAGAACGACAAGCCCAAGCGCGTCGACACCCTGGTGCTCAGCACCCAGCACGACCCCATGTGGAACGAGCGCCAGCCCGAGCTCAAGAAGCAGATCACCGAGCATGTGCTCAAGCCCGTGCTCAAGGAGTGGTGGAACCCCGGCATCACCGTCCACGTCAACCCCACCGGCCGTTTCGAGATCGGCGGCCCCCACGGCGACACCGGCCTGACCGGCCGCAAGATCATCGTCGACACCTACGGCGGCATGGGCCGGCACGGCGGCGGCGCCTTCAGCGGCAAGGACCCCACCAAGGTCGACCGCTCCGCCGCCTATATGGCCCGCTACATCGCCAAGAACGTCGTCGCCGCAGGCCTCGCCGACCGCTGCGAGATCCAGCTCTCCTACGCCATCGGCGTCGCCGAGCCCACCAGCGTCTACGTCGACACCTTCGGCACCGCCAAGGTCGATGAAAAGAAGATCTCCAAGGCCATCCGCGATCACTTCGGCCTCACCCCGCGCCGAATCATCGAAACCCTCAACCTCCGCACCCCCATCTACGGACCCACCGCCCGGCACGGCCACTTCGGCCGAACCCCCGGCAGCGTCACCGTCAACGGCAAGAAGTACGACACCTTCACCTGGGAACGCACCGACAAGGCCGACGCACTCCGCAAGGCGTGCATGGCCTGATCCGCCGCGGCTCTCCGGCCCGGGGCGCCCCGTGGTTCTCTCCGGCTCGATCCTGGTCGATCTCGGCGGCCGCTGCGCCCTGCGCCCCGGCTCCATCACCATCCGCGCCGGCCGCATCGCCTCGGTCCGGTTCCATCGCCCCCCCGCCCGCCGCGCCGCCGCCGACGGCCTCGGCGAGTCCATCCTCCTTCCCGGGTTCATCGACGCCCATCTCCACGTCCCGCAGTTCGATTCCATCGGCCAGTCCGGCCTCACCCTGCTCGACTGGCTCTCCACCACCATCTTCCCCGCCGAGGCCCGCTGGGCCGACCCGCGCTTCGCCGCCGCCATGGCCCGGCGCATCGCACGCCAACTGCTCTCCTTCGGCACCACCGGCGTCGTCGCCTACGCCACCGTTCACCGCTCCGCCGCCATGGCCGCGCTCCGGGCCTTCGGCAGCGCCGGG
>JAHCJH010000183.1 GCA_026126345.1 Phycisphaeraceae bacterium
GCGCGTTGATCATGCGGGCGGCACCGGACGCGTCCTTCGCCCAGGACGGCACGAGACCGAAGCGTCGCACGTGGATCACGGCGCCGTCCGCGTCCGCGCCAACCACCGCCGCGGGCCGCGTCGGGGCGATGTTCCACGCCGGGCGCCACCGGGCGAGGGCGACGGGATCCCACATCGCCCGGAACACCCGGGCGACCTCCGCCGGATCATGGAAGAGCGCGAATCGGCCGCACATCGCCCCTGAGTCTCCCGCGCCGTGACGGATGCCGCTGGTGCAGCGCGTCCGGACTCGCCGCCCCGCCGCCCCGGCGCCGGCGGGATCTCCGGATCACCGTGCCAGTGGCCAGTAGAATCGAACCCGCATGTCGGATGACTTCACATCCAGGCCCACGCGACGCCTCTCGGTCGGGGATGCACGCACCGGCATCGTCCACATGGGCGGCGGCGCCCCGGTGTCCGTCCAGAGCATGACCGCGGGGGCCACCAGCGACGTCGCTCGCTGCGTGGCAGAGATTGAGCGCCTCCGCGCGGCCGGCGCGGACCTCGTCCGCGTGGCGGTCCCCGAACGGAAGGACACGCTGGCGCTCGCGCAGATCATCCCGCAGGTCCGCGTGCCCATCGTGGCCGATGTCCACTTCCACTACCGCCGGGCGCTGGAGGCGATCGACGCCGGCGTCCACAAGATCCGGCTGAATCCCGGCAACATCCAGGACCGGGCGCAGGTGCACGAGGTGATCGACGCCTGCCGCGCGGCCGGGATCCCGATCCGGATCGGCGTCAACGAGGGCTCGATCATCGAGCGCAAGGACAAGCAGAAGCGGCTCAAGGAACTCGGCGCGGTCTTCAGCGCCAACAAGAAGGGCTACCTGCTGGCGATCATGATCACCAAGCTCGAGGAATACCTCGACATCTTCTACGAAGAGGACTTCCACGACGTCGTCATCAGCGCCAAGAGCATGGACGTCGAGACGGTCATCGACGCCTACACCGAGATCTCCAAGCGGTTCGACCACCCGCTGCACCTGGGCGTCACCCACGCCGGGCCCAAGGAGACCGGGTGCATCCGCTCGGTGGTCGCGCTGGGCGCGCTGCTGGCCAACGGCATCGGCGACACGCTGCGCATCAGCTACGCGTCGGACTCGCGCTACGAGGTCGAGGA
Source organism: Phycisphaeraceae bacterium (assembly GCA_026126345.1). Taxonomy (GTDB): domain Bacteria; phylum Planctomycetota; class Phycisphaerae; order Phycisphaerales; family UBA1924; genus JAHCJH01. The sequence goes on from JAHCJH010000183.1 coordinate 1,160, forward strand.
CGGGCTCGAACTGCTCTACTCCCTGGGCCTGCGCGAGCGCACCAGCGCCGAACTCATCGCCTGCCCCACCTGCGGACGCATCCAGGTGGACCTGATCAACCTCGTCCAGGACGTGCGCAAGACCCTCGACAAGAAGATCGAGCTGCCCATCAAGGTCGCCGTCATGGGCTGCATCGTCAACGGCCCCGGCGAAGCCGAGGGGGCCGACGTCGCGGTCTTCGCCGGCGACCGGCGCGGCATCATCTACGTGCAGGGCGAGCGCGTCGCCAACGTGCCCGAGGAGCAGATCCTCGACAGCCTGCTGCGCGAGTGCCTGGCGTTCCAGGAGCGCGTGCGCAAGGGCGAGGCCCGACTGGGCGAGAAGAAAGTCGACATCATCCCGCCCGACCCCATCGGCGAATTGGGCTCGGGCTGGGAGAAGAAGGCCCACGAGCTGCGCGACAAGACCGCCACGCTCACCATCGGCGGGGCCTGAACCGGCGCGCCGGCGATTGCCGTCAGCGGCCGTTGCCGCCGGTCTGCCGCTCGAACTGGCGCTGCAGCATGGCCCGCATGCTCCGCAGCTGCGCGGGGGTCATGCCCGCGTCGGCCGGGTCCATCTCCACCGCGTCGAACCACCTGGCTTCCACGAACGCCAGGCCCAGGTTCTCGGTGAGCTGCTTCTCCAGGTCGGGCATGTGCCCGGCGCCGTAGAACGCCGCGACGGTCCGGACCTTCGGCTCGTTGGCGATGACCGACGTGAGGTCGGCGATGACCACCGCGTTGCGGTCGTGGACGATGACCTTCATCGCCGGGCCCAGCGCCGCCATGGGGCCGGAGGTCTGGTTCTCCATCAGCCGGTCGGCCATGGCCATGGTCTCGACGAGCATGAGCTTGGCGGTGGCGGACATTGTCTTGCTCGAGCCGACGAAGCCCAAGAGCACGCCGACGAGCCGGGCGCTCAGCGAGTTGCCGTCGAGCATGCCCAGCAGCGCCGAGGCGTCGGCGCCCGAGGCCTCCATGCGGCGCTGCAGCTCGTCCACGGACATGTCGCTGGAGCGCCAGTTGGGCTTGCCCGAGTCGATGACCTGCAGCTGGAAGCTGAGCCCCAGCGCATCGGCCAGCTGCTGCTGGATGCCCTTGCCGCCGCGCTTGCCGCCGGCGGGCTTGGCCTTGCCGCTGCGCGAGAGGTCGGCGTCGGCGGCCTCGCCGCCGGGCTTGCCGTCGGCGCCGAGGCTGCGCAGCTCGAAGGCGCCGTCGCCGGGCGTGTAGAGCAGTTCGCGGCCCCAGCCGTCGTGGGCCATGGCCCGCAGCACGGCGGCGAAGCGCTTGTCCTTGTCGGCCATCTCGTCGAGGCTTCGGGGCAGCTCGCCGTGCTTCTCGCTGAAGCGCTCGACCGCCGAGCCGATGAGTTCCAGGCGCGAGCGGGTCTGGCTGGTGCGCTGCTCGTCGGTGGCGTCGGCCGGCAGGGCGTCGGAGCCGGGCGGCTTGATGCCCTCGAACAGCACCAGGTCCTGCCCGTCGAGCCAGGTCTGCATGGCGCGGTAGAACGATTCGTCGGCGATGTGGATCGCCGACGCCAGGCTCACCGTCGGGCCCGTGCCGTCGGGCCGGCGGAACGACCGCACCGACAACTGCAGCCGCACCCGGCCCGTCGCTTCATCCTCGACCACCCGGATGTACGGCGAGCCACGCTCGGCCTTGGGCGCCTCGGCCGGGGCGGGCGGTTCGACGCCGATCCACGCCGGGGCCGCGGCGAAGGCCGCGCCCGATGCCAACAGCCCGGCCGCCGCCACGATGTTCCAGATGCGCTTCATGCTCGGAGAACTCCTGAACGGACCGACCGCGCCCCGGTTGTACCGCCCCGGTGCGGGGTGCGTCGCAACCGGCCGGGAAAGTTAGCGTACACTATCTTGTGAAACCGACCCTTCGGCGAGCCATCGGCGCGGCCATCGGAGCATGCATGCTGGCGACCCTGTTCGGGTGCATCACCGCGCCCTCGACCAATCCGGACTACCCCGCCACCGACGAGCAGGTCGAGGCCGAGTACCGGCGAATGTGCGCGCAGCCGCGGCCGCCGGCGCGCCCGATCGTGGTGCTCAACGGGTACCGCGCGCCGTTCTGGCAGGCCGCGGGCGTGCGGTCGCGGCTGATCGAACTGACCGGCGCAGCGCCGGATCGTGTGATCTACGTCTCGTACTTCTGGTCGGGCGACACGGCCGACGCGACGCGCCGGGCGGTCGAGGCGGTTCGGGCGGCGTGGCCGGGCGGCGGTGCCGATGAGACGGTGGAGGTGGACGTGGTGGGCATCTCGATGGGAGGGCTGATCGGCCGCAACGCGGCGATCGCCGAGCCGGGCCGGGCGCGGCTGAAGGTGCGGCGGCTGTTCACGCTGGCGTCGCCGCACCGCGGCGCGCTGCTGGCAGAGACCATCGCGCCCGACGCCGCGGCCGGGGACATGACGCCGGGCTCGGCGTTCCTGGCGCGGCTGGACCGGGCGCTGGCGGGAGCGGACTACGAGCTGGTGTGCTACGCGCTGCTGCGGGATGCGTGGGTGGGGGCGACGCGGACGGCGCCGCCGGGGCGGCGGCCGATCTGGTGCGCCGGGCCGGTGGTGGGCGCGCACCAGGCGATCGGGAGCAACCGGCGCGTGCTGGTGGACCTGGCGCGGCGGCTGCGGGACGAGCCGCCGCTGGCCCGAGAGGGTTCGCCGCCGCCATCGGATTGAGCGGGGCGTCATTCGAACAGCCGCCGGTGGAGCGCTGCGCAGCGTTCGGCCGGG
>JAHCJH010000184.1 GCA_026126345.1 Phycisphaeraceae bacterium
CGCGCCGTGAGGCGGCCATGAGCGACGCGGTGCGGACAGGCCGGGCCGATCCCGCCGCGCTGGAGCGCACGGCCGTGGTGCACCGTGGCCGGCGCTGGCTGGCGCTCGACAAGCCCGCGGGCGTGCTCAGCGTGCCGGGCAAGGGCGACGACAACCGGTGGTGCGTGCCGCTGTGGGTCCGGGCGCGATTCCCCCAGGCCACGGGGCCGATCACCGTCCACCGGCTGGACATGGACACGTCGGGGCTGCTGGTGGTCGCGCTGGACGCCGAGGCGCAGCGGGACCTTTCCGGGCAGTTCGAACGCCGCGAGGTTGACAAGCGCTACGTTGCGGTCGTCGAAGGGCACGTCGCGGCCGAGCGGGGCACGCTCGATGCGCCGATGCGGCTGGACCCGGACCGGCGGCCGTACCAGGTGGTGGACCCGGTGCACGGCCGGCCGGCGGTGACCGACTTCCGCGTGCTGGCGTACGAGTGCGACCGCACGCGCCTGGAGCTGACGCCGCGCACCGGGCGCACGCACCAGCTCCGCGTGCACTGCGCCCACGCGGGGCCGGGCGGCCTGGGCCGGCCGATCGTCGGCGACGTGCTGTACGGCGATGCGACGGGCGCCGAGCGCCTGCTGCTGCACGCCCGATGGCTCTGCCTGACCGACCCCGACACCGGCCGCCGCGTCGAGTTGGAGGCGCCGTGTCCCTTCTGACCGGCCGGGCGCGCCGCCCCGGCGGTTGATAGGCTCTGCCCATGGATCTGTCGCTGACTGGAAAACGCGCGCTGGTCTGCGGTTCGAGCCAGGGCATCGGCAAGGCCGCCGCCATCGAGCTCGCCGCCCTGGGCGCCGAGGTCACGCTGCTGGCGCGCGACGCCGGCCGGCTCGCGGCGGCATTGCCCGCCCTGCCGACGCGCCACGGCCAGAAGCACGGCTTCCTGGTGGCGGACTTCACGCGGCCGGATGACGTGCGGGCCGCCGCCGCCGCGGCGCTGGAGGGCAAGCCCGCCGGCGCGGGGTGGCACATCCTGGTGAACAACACCGGCGGGCCGTCGCCCGGGCCGCTGACCGAGGCGAGCGCGGAGCAGTTCCGCACGGCGTTCGACATGCAGCTGCTGTGCGCGCACGAGCTGGTGCGGATCTGCCTGCCGGCGATGAAGGCCTCGAAGTACGGGCGGGTCGTGAACATCATCTCGACGAGCATCAAGCAGCCGATTCCCAACCTGGGCGTCAGCAACACGGTGCGCGGGGCGGTGGCCCAGTGGGCCAAGACGCTGGCGGGCGAGCTGGGGCCGCTGGGCATCACGGTGAACAACGTCCTGCCGGGCTACACCGAGACCGAGCGGCTGGCGGCGCTGGTGAAGAACAAGGCCGCCAGCAGCGGCGCGACCGAGGCGCGGATTACCGCCGACCTGGTGCAGTCGATCCCCGCCGGGCGGTTCGGCCGGGCCGAGGAGGTCGGCGCGGCGGTGGCCTACCTGGCCAGCCCCGCCGGCGCGTACATCAACGGCATCAACCTGCCGGTGGACGGCGGCCGGCTCGGAACGCTGTAGAAGACCCCGAACGGGAGACTGGCGACGGCATGCTGCGGCTGACGAACTTCATCGCGAACCAGGACGTGCCCGCCCGCGCCGGGCGCTGGCTCGACGTGTTCGAGCCCGCCACCGGCCGGGCCTACGCCCAGGCGCCGGAGTCCGACGGGGCCGACGTGGAAGCGGCGGTCGGCGCGGCCCGCGCGGCGTTTGCCGAGTGGTCGGAACTGCCGCCGGCCGAGCGGTCGCGCCTGATGCTGCGCCTGGCGGACCTGATCGACGCCAACGTCGAGGCCCTGGCCGAGGCCGAGAGCCGCGACACCGGCAAGCCGATCACCCTGGCCCGGACGCTGGACATCCCGCGGTGCGCCACCAACTTCCGGCACTTCGCGACGGCCATCCTGCACTGGCCGTCGGAGGTGTACGACTCGGCGCTGCCGGGGCCCGGCGGCGCGGGCGTGGTGCGGAGCGTGAACTTCACGGTGCGCCGCCCGCGGGGCGTGGCGGGGCTCATCGCGCCCTGGAACCTGCCGCTGTACCTGCTGACGTGGAAGATCGCCCCGGCCATCGCGACGGGCAACACCTGCGTGTGCAAGCCCAGCGAGGTCACGCCGGTGACGGCGTGGATGCTCGGGTCGCTGGTGCGCCAGGCGGGACTGCCCGCCGGCGTGGTGAACATCGTGCACGGCACGGGCCAGGGCGCGGGGGCCGCGCTGGTGGCACACCCGGACGTGCCGACGGTGTCGTTCACCGGCTCGACGGCCGTCGGCCGGTGGATCGGCGAGCGGGCCGGGGCCATGCTCAAGCGCGTGTCGCTGGAACTCGGCGGCAAGAACCCGTTCATCGTCTTCGACGATGCGGACGCCGACGCCGCGGCCGAGGCGGCGGCGCGGGCGGCGTTCACGAACCAGGGGCAGATCTGCCTGTGCGGGTCGCGGCTGCTGGTGCAGGCCGGGGTGTACGAGCGGGTGCTGGCGCGGGTGGTGGCCGGCGCCAAGGCGCGGCGCGTGGGCGACCCGGCCGACGGCGCGACCGAGCACGGGGCGATGGTGAGCCGGGCGCACCTGGAGAAGGTGGACGGGTATGTGCGGCTGGCGCGGGAACTGGGCGGGACGGTGCACTGCGGGGGCGAGCCGGTGGCGCGGGAGCGGCTGCCGGAGCGGTGCCGCGATGGGTGCTTCTACCCGCCGACGGTGATCAGCGGGCTGGCGCCCGACTGCCGGGTGGAGCAGGAGGAGATCTTCGGGCCGGTGGTGACGGTGCGGAAGTTCGAGACCGAGGAACAGGCCCTGGCGCTGGCCAACGGCACGGCGTACGGGCTGGCGGCCAGCGTGTGGACGAACGATGCGGCGCGGGCGCACCGGATGGGCGCGCGCCTGGACGCGGGGGTGATCTGGGTGAACTGCTGGATGGTGCGGGACCTGCGGACGCCCTTCGGCGGGACCAAGGCCAGCGGCGTGGGGCGCGAGGGGGGTGTCGAGGCGCTGCGGTTCTTCACCGAGCCGCGGAACGTCTGCCTGCGGCTGTGAACGGAGCGACCATGAAGGACGAAGCGCTGCACTCGTCGTCGGCGGCCGAACCGGTGGGCGCGTACGCGCACGCGCGCCGGGTGGGGAACCTGTTGTTCCTGGCGGGGATCGGCCCGCGCCGGCGCGGGAGCAGGGAGATCCCGGGCGTGCGCCTGGACGGGTCGGGGCGGATGGTGGACTACGACGTGGAGGCGCAGGTGCGGTCGTGCTTCGAGAACGTGCGCCTGGTGCTGCAGGAGGCCGGCAGCCGGTGGGAGAACATCGTGGACGTCACGGTGTTCCTGACCGACATGAAGCGGGACTTCGCGGCGTACAACCGGCTGTGGGCCGAGTATTTTCCGGCTGGGCCGAACAGCCCGACGCGGACGACGGTGGAGATCAAGAGCCTGCCGCAGGCGGGCACCGCGCCGATCGCGTTCGAGGTCAAGGTGATCGCCACGGTCTGAGCAGGGCGCGGACGGGGCTGGCGTCGAAGCCGACCAGGCGCAGGGGCGGGGCGATGAGTTCGTATTCGCCGGCGGGGACGTGGGCCAGCACGAGGCCCTCGAGGATGGCGATGTCGGCGCGGGCGATGGCGCGGTGGGCCGGAAGATCCTTGGAATCCTGCAGATCGACCGAGGGCGTGTCGATGCCGATGGTGCGGACGCCCAGCGCGGTCAGGGCTGCGACCAGTTCGATCGAGATCGCGGCGAAGTCGCTGTTCCAGCGGCGCGGGTCGGGGAAGGTGCCGGTCTTCAGCAGCACGCGGGGGTGGCGGATGCGGGCCAGGTCGGGCACGTCGGCCGGGCCGAGGCGCGCGCCGCGGGCGGCGCGGGCGTCCAGCACGGGGCA
>JAHCJH010000185.1 GCA_026126345.1 Phycisphaeraceae bacterium
CGGCCGAGAGGGTGCGGCCGTCGCCGTGGATCTCGAGCAACTGGTCGGCGAGTTCCGGGCCGAGGATGTCGAGCGCGCGCCGTCGGGGCGACTGATCGGCGGGCAGGTCGAGGGTTCGGCGGCCGTCGCAGGTGAGGGTGAAGGCGACGGCGGGGTGAGCCAGGGCGAGCGAGCGGACGGCGTCGGCGCAACGGCCCTGCTCGGTGGCGGGTGTGCGGAGGAACTTGCGGCGCGCGGGCGTGTTGAAGAAGAGGTTGCGGACGGTGACGGTGGTGCCGACCGGGCCGGCGGCGGGGCGCGCGGGGCCGACGGTGTCGCCCTCGGCGGAGATCTCGGCCGCGGCGGGCTGTTCACGCCAGCGGGAGCGGATGGTGACGCGGGCGACGGAGGTGATGGAGGCCAGGGCCTCGCCCCGGAAGCCCATGGTGGCGATGCGGTCGAGGTCGTCGGCAGAGGTGATCTTGCTGGTGGCGTGGGGAGCGAGGGCGAGGTGGAGCTGATCGGCGGGGATGCCGTCGCCGTCGTCGGCGATGCGGATGAGCTCGACGCCGCCCTGCTCGAGCTCGACGGCGATGCGGCGGGCGCCAGCGTCCAGGGCGTTATCGACGAGTTCCTTGACGACCGAGGCGGGGCGCTCGACGACCTCGCCTGCGGCGATCTGGCCGGCGACCAGCGGGGGCAGCACGCGGATGGGCCGGGCCCCATTGGGCGCGGGGGCGGGCGCGGGGGCGCCGTCGGGCGCGGAGGGACTGGCTGGCGTGTCGGCTCCGCCGATCATGGGGCGATTGTACCGGCGGGCGGGCGGTAGACTGGCGGCATGAGCGAGACCATCTTCTCGAAGATCATCCGGGGCGAGATCCCGTGCCACAGGGTGTACGAGGATGGGCACGTGCTGGCGTTCCTGGACATCAACCCGCTGAGCCGGGGGCACACGCTGGTGATCCCCAAGCAGGCGGCGGCGCAGGTGCACGAGTTGACGGAGGAGGCCGCGGCGGCGCTGGGGCGGGCGGTGACGCTGGTGGCGCGTGCGGTGGTTCGTGCGACGGGGTGCGCTGCGTACAACGTGCTGCAGAACAACGGGGCGGGCGCGCACCAGGCGGTGATGCACGTGCACTACCACATCATTCCGAAGTACGCGGATGGGTCGGGGCTGGGGATCGTGTGGCGGCCGGGGAAGCTGGCGGAGGGTGAGAAGCTAGCGCGGGAAGTGGCCGGACAGATCGGCCGGTAGCGCGGCGCTTAGAACCCCGGCGAGAAGCCGAGGGTGGTGGACGGGGACGGGACTGCTTCACGGGTTGCGCTCGCTCGCAGACTCGCTCGCTTCACCCGTGGCTACATCCCGGCGTCCCTTCGGGACGCTCAAGACAGAGGAAGCGCGGGCCGGGGCGTTCCCTTGGGATGCTCGAGGCGGAGAAAGCGCGGGGCCGGGGCGTTGGCTACGTCCCGGTGATCCGTTGGGACGCGCGGGGCGGTGAAACGCGGATCGCGGCGGAGCGGCACCGAGCGGTCCGCGGAGCCGGGCGTCTCGGTGACAGGGACAACGGTGGAACTTGCACCGAGGTGCCCGCGGAGCCGGGCGGCTCGGTGACACGGACGACGGTGGAGTTCGCACCGAGGTGCCCGCCAAGCCGGGCACCTCGGTGGCACGAGACCGGTGGCACGAGACCGGTGGCCCGAGACCGGTGGCACGGGATCGGTGGCCGGCGGCGGGCGGTACACTGCGGGGCATGACCGGTGCGGTGCTCGGGCTGATCGCGGTGGCGTTCGTGGTGGCGGCGCCGCTGACGTGGCTGGCGCGGGCCGTCGGCGGGCGGGTGGGGGCGCTGGACGGGCCGGGGGTGGCGGGGCAGGTGAAGGCGGCGGTGCAGCGCGTGCCCAACACCGGGGGCGTGGGGATCTTCTGGGCGATCGCGCTGCCGATCGCGGCGGGGGTGCTGCTGCTTCGGACGCCGGCGGCCGAGTGGCTGGTCGCGCTGGCGCCGGGGCTGAAGGAGCACCTGCCGGGGCTGGCGCAGCAGACGGTGCCGGCGCTGGTGTTCGTGGGGGCGCTGGCGGTGCTGCACGTGGTGGGGCTCATCGACGACCGGAGGCCGCTGGGGCCGGGGCTGAAACTGGCGGTGATGCTGGCGTGTGCGGCGGCGGTGGTGATCGGGACCGAGTCGCGGCTTCTGACGCTGCTGGACGGGTACACGGGCGGGGCGTGGGCGTCGGTGGTCGTGACGGTGCTGTGGATCGCGGTGGTGACCAACGCGCTGAACTTCATGGACAACATGGACGGGCTGGCGGCGGGGGTGGCGGCGATCGCCTCGTCGTGCTTCCTGGCGGCGACGCTGCTGCACGAGCGGCCGCAGTGGTTCGTGGGGGCGTGCCTGGCGCTGGTGATCGGGGCGTGCCTCGGGTTCCTGGTGTACAACTTTCCGCGGCCGCGGGCGACGATCTTCATGGGCGACGGCGGGTCGCTGGTGCTGGGGTTTGCGCTGGGTTTTCTGACGGTTCGGACGACGTATTACGACCCGGGGGCTGGGGGGATCGGGGGTGCGGCGGCGGGCGGGTGGTACGGGGTGTTCATGCCGGTGATGATTCTGGCGGTGCCGCTGTATGACTTCGCGTCGGTGTGCGTGATCCGGATCTCGCAGGGGCGGTCGCCGTTCGTCGGGGACCTGCAGCACCTGTCGCACCGGCTGGAGCGGCACGGGCTGTCGCGCCGGGACGCGGTGCTGATCATCTACGGGCTGACGGCGGTGACGGCGCTGGGGGGCATCGTGCTGGCGTCGCTGGCGCCGTGGCAGGCGGTGGTGGTGGGCGTGCAGACGCTGGCGGTGCTGGGGACGCTGGCGGTGTATGAAGGGCGTCGCGGGGCGGAGGGGCGGGCGTGAGCGCGGGCGCGGGTGATTGCGGCGTGGCGCGGTGCGGGGCGTGGGCGTGGGCGGGCGCGGCGGTGGCGATGGGGGCGCTGATCGCGCGGGCGACGAGCACGGCGTCGAGCCTGCCGATGTGGGATCTGGACCCGGTGAGCGAGCCGGCGGTGGCGATCGGGCTGGGGCCGGCGGGGTCGGCGGTGGTTGATGCGCTGGTGCTGCTGGGGGCGGCGCTGATGCTGGCGGGCTCGCCGTGGCGGGCGGGGCGCGGGTGGTGGATCGTGGCGGCGCTGGGGCTGGCGGGGTGCGTGTCGGTGGTGGCCAACGGGTGGCTCCTGGCGGGGGCGAGCGCGGGGAACGTGCGCGTGGGGCTGGCGTGGATGTCGGGCGTGTGCGGGGCGGTGGCGCTGGCGCACGCGGCGCGGGATGCGCGGCTGCGGCGGGCGGTGTTCGCGGCGGTGGTGGGGCTGGTGGCGGTGCTGGCGCTGAAGGGGGCGGCGCAGGTGTTCGTGGAGCGGGCGGGGACGCTGGAGCACTTTGAGCGCTTGCGCGCGACGATGTTCGGGGATGATCCGTCGGGGGCCGCGGCGTTCGAGCGGCGGATCGGGCAGGTGGAGGCGAGCGGGTGGTTCGGGTTGAGCAACGTGTACGCGACGTTCGGGGCGCTGGCTGCGGCGGCGGGGGTGGTGCTGGCGCTGGGGGAGTGGCGTGGGGCGCGGCGGCGGGGCGTGCTGTGGGCGAGCGGGCTTGGGGCGGTGATTGGGCTGGGCGCGCTGGTGATGGCGGACAGCAAGGGCGGGTACGGGGCGCTGGCGGCGGGGCTGGGGGCGGCGGGCGCGGCGGTGTGGCTGGGGCGGCGCGAGGCGGGGGCGTGGGCGCGGTGGCGGTGGTTGGGGTCGTGGACGATCGCGGGGGCGGGGGCGGCGGCGCTGAGGTCGATGTTGGGGATGAAGTGGGCCGCCAACTCGCGGGAGTTGCCCTGCTTCATG
>JAHCJH010000186.1 GCA_026126345.1 Phycisphaeraceae bacterium
GCCCCGGCATGTAGTCACGCCGTGGCCAAATCAAGTCGCGAGCGTGTGAGCCGGATTGGCGCGTAGCCCGAGCTTGGAACACCGACCGAGCCGAAGCTGCCGCATTGATATGCTGCCGACGTGGCAAAGCGAACGCGAATTACTCTGACTCGCGCCGAGTGCGACACAGAGGCTGGCAAGGCACTGATTGACATGATTCTTGCGATGTGCCACGATGGACGCTTGGACATGGGCGAGATCAAACGCCTGTACGCGTTCGTCTGTGAAACACGGACAACAATCAACGCCTTTGGCTATCTGCGTGCCAAGTTACGAGAGATTATCGCGGATGGCGTCGTAGATCCCATCGAGGAGTTTGACCTCAAGAAAGCCTTTGAGCGCATCGTCCCCAAGGAAATTCGCGGCATCATCTCGACGCACCTCGAAGATATTTTCGGATTCTCGGATGCTCCGAAGGAAAGGGCGCCTCGATGGCATGCCGACGAGGCAACGTCGAAACAGATCGAGTACATCGTTAACCTCGGCGGCCGAATCACAGGCAGAATGACCAAGGGGGAAGCGGCGGCGATGATTGACGAGCTGCTTGAGCGGCGTCCTGCAACGCCGCGACAAGTGATGCTGCTTCGATTCTTCAACCGGCCCGATTTGTCCGGGCTGAGCAAGGACGAGGCGAGCCAGTGGATTGACATGAAGTTCAGTGATACGCGCATGGAACTGGCCTGGGAGAGATTCAAGCGAGAGACAGGCCATGATCCACATGGCATGGATGCCGAAGTCGTTCCTGTGGGCGCGTACCTGCGGTATGTCCAGCAGCCCAAGCCGAGGCCTTGGTGGCGCTTTTGGTGATTGGTATTCGTCACGCCGCCGCGGCGGGCAGCGTGCGCTGAACGAGTTCGGGGTGCAGCGCGGTCCAGGGCGCGATGATGCGACGGCCCGGGAACTCGGCGCGGGCGCGGGCAAGCGCGTCGATCATGGGCCCGGGCGAGAGTGTGCCGATGAGCAGCGTGTCGGCGTCGGCCGGGCTGGGCGTGACGTGAAGGTTCAGTTCGCGCGCCGCCTGGAGCACCGCCCGGGCGTTCTTGCCCGGGGACAGCAGCGCCACGCGCCCGAGCGGGGCGGCGGCGTGGTGGGCCCGCAGGGCCAGGCGCGCCGCGGCCAGGCCTGTGAAACGGTCCCACAGGTCGGTCGGCATCGGGCGGCGCTGCTGGCGCAGCAGGGTGAGCGAGAGTTCGGCCAGGCCGTGCAGATAGCCGCGGACCGCGCGCTCCTTGCGGGCGATGCGGGCGTAGCGGGCGATGGTTTCCTGGAGTTGCGGGGTGTGGTGGGGCGCGGGGGCGTAGCGCCGGGCGACCCAGCCGTTGTTTCGGACCAGGCGGCGGAGGATGCGGTTCATGTCTCGCCCGGCGGCGACCTTGTGGTGCATGACGCGGAACGCGCGGTCGAAGGCGATGGACCACCCGGCCAGCAGCAGGCGGGCCGAGAGGTCGTACTCCTCGGCGTAGTAATCGAAGGCGGGGTCGTAGCCGCCGGCGTCGAGGAAGGCCTCGCGCCGGATGGCGGCGCCGCATCCGATGAAGACTTCGGGCAGGCCGCCGGCCTCGTGCGGCATCGCTGCGCCCGGCGCAGCGGGCGTGCAGGGTGTCTCGGGCGCACGGGCCGCGGGCACGAAGATCTCGGCGGCGACGACGGCGGTGCGCGGGTCGGCGCAGCGCAGCGCGTCGAGGTAGTTGAGGTCCAGCGGGTAGGAGTCGTCGTCGAGCATCACGATCCACCGGCCGCGGGCGGCCCGGGCGCCGGCGTTGCGGGCCGCGGCGGAGATGTTGCGGCGCATGCGGAGCACGCGCAGGGGGATTCGGCTCTCGGCGGTGGCGGCGGGGAGCGAGAGCGGGGCGGCGGAGGCGTTGTCGGCGATGACGATTTCGGCGCCGCCGGCGGGTGCGTGGTCGCCCAGGGCGTCGATGGCCTCGATGGTGCGGCGGAGCACGTCGGGCCGGTCGCGGGTTGGCAGGACGTAGGAGATCACGCGGTGGCCGGTGCGTGGGCGGGCTCGGCGATGGCGGCGGCGGTGGTATCGGCGCGGGCGGGGTCCCAGGCCAGGCGGGCGGTGTGGATGCGCACGACGCCGTGGCGCAGGTCGGCGGCGGAGATGGGGATGTTGCCCAGGCGCTGGGCCTCGGCGGCGGCGGCGACGGAGCCGAGGAACGCGCTGGGCATGGCGCCCAGGCCGGCGGCGGTGGCGAGCGCGGCGGCGGCGAGCAGGGCGTCGCCGCAGCCCAGCGGGTCGGCGGCGTGCCCGCAGAGCGCCGGCACGTGCTCGCCGGTGACGCTGGAGACGAAGTCGGCGCCGGCCTGCAGGGCGCTGGCGCGCGGCTCGAAGGCGACCAGGCCGTCGGCGCCCATGGTGACGATGAGCGTGCGGGTGGCGGTGCGCTGCATGAAGTCCCAGGCGACGGAGGCCAGGCCCTGGTCGTGGCAGTTGAGCGCATCGCGGAGTTCGCGCTCGGAGGGGCAGAGCAGGTCGTAGGCGTGGAAGCGGGTGAGCGCGGCCCGCCGGCCGGAGACGTCGCCGGCGAGCGTGCCGACCCGGGGGCGCAGCGCGCCGGTCACGGCGTCGATCGATCCCGCACTGAACAGGCCCAGCGCGAAGTCGGCGACGACGGCGCAGGCGGCGCCGCCCGCGGCGTCGGCGGCGAGGCGCGCCAGAGCGTCCTGTCGCGCGGCGTCGAGCACCAGAGGCCGCACGTTGTTGAGTTTCATCACCTTCTGGGCCCCGACCAGGAACCGCTGCTTCTCGGGCAGGGGCTGGTCGCACGGCACGCTGCGCACCTCGACGCCCTCGGCGGCGAGGCGAGCGACCAGGGCGTCGGTCTCCGGCCCTTCGGGCAGGGCGGTGACGAGCGTGGGCCGGGCGCCCATGGCCGCCAGGTGGCGGGCGATGATCGCGGCGCCGCCGTCGTATTGGCGGTGCTCCAGCGGGCGCAGCGTCATCACGGGCGATTCGCTGGCGACCTCGGGCTGGTCGCACAGGGTGTAGACATCGCGGATCACCTCGCCGACGACGACGGCCGGCACGCCCCGGAAGCGGGCGACGGCGTTGTGCAGCGCCGGGCCCGACAAGTCGGGCCGGTCCAGCAACTGCGACAGGCGGGCCTGGTAGGGGTCGGCCGAGCGCTCCAGCGCCGCGATGAGCGCCGTGGAGGAGAAGACCACGTCACCGGAAGAGAAGACGATGCGGCCGCCGGCGGCCTCGACGGCGCGGCGTTCGGCCAGGAAGCGCGGGTCGCTGTTGTGCTCGTACTCGCGCCCCTTGATGTAGACGTCGGGCTGCACGCGCTGCAGCAGGGCCTCGGCGGTGGGCGAGGGGTCGATGCAAACCCAGTCCACGCAGTCGAGCTCGGCGAGGTTCTCGGCGCGGAGTTCCTCGGGGATGAGCGGCGCGCCGGAGCGCTTGACGTAGGCGGCGTCCCCGGTGATGGTGACCAGCAGGATGTCGCCGTGGCTCCTGGCCTGGCGGAGGTGGCGGATGTGCCCGGGGTGCACGATGTCGAAGCAGCCGTGGCACTGCACGACGGTCAGGCCCATCTGGCGGGCGCCGCGCCGGCGGGCCAGCAGCTCGTCGAGCGTGACGATCTTGCCGCGCTTGGGCGCAGCGCCGGCGGTCCGGCCGGGGCGCGGTGCGGGCGGGTCGTGGCGGGGGCGGTCGGCCATGGGTGGGTTATCGGCCGGTTCGGAAGGGTCCTGTAAGTTGGGCGAAGGCGCGCCGGTGGCAGGGGCGGAAAGTGCGCCCGGCGGCGGACGTCAGGTCGATAGACGGGTGTGAGCGCGACGCGACCACAGGCGGA
>JAHCJH010000187.1 GCA_026126345.1 Phycisphaeraceae bacterium
CGGTCATGGGGCCGGCGATGGTGGGCGCATCGTGCGCCGGGCCGCCGGGCGCCGGGGCCGCGCGCGGGCCGTTCGGGTTGGTGCCGCCTGGGTTCATGCCACCACCACGGGCGATGCTACCGGGGCGGAGCGGGCGGGGTGGGCCCGCACGCCGATACGCTTGGGGATTCCGCGGAGCAGCCCGTGCAGCACCAGAACGACCCGGACACGCCGGTGGAACTGACGAACCGGGCCTCGGAAGCCGCGGCGGAGATGATCGCCGGATCGCTGCGGGATCGGGGGATCGAAGCTCGGGTGCTCGGGGGCATGCTGACGGGGTTCCGGGCCGAGGCGCCGGCGCAGGCGCGCGTGGTGGTTCGGCGGCGGGACCTGGAGGCGGCGCGGGCGGCGCTGGCGGAGATTCGCAGCGAATCGGTGGACCTGGACTGGGACGAAGTGGACGTGGGCACGCCCGAGGGGCCGGCCGCGGGTCCGGCCGAGGCGGCGGGCACGGGGGAGGCGCCTACGGCGGCGCGCATCACCCGCGCGGCGGCGACGACGGCGATCGTGTGCGGCGCGGCGGCGCTGGCGGTGTTGTTCGTGGCGATGGCCGCGGGCCTGTGGCCGTGGGCTTCGGCGGTGGCGGCGCTGGCGGGGTTCCTGGTGCTGATGGCGGTGATGGCGCTGTGCTTCGGGCGGAGGCCTGCCGACCCCTTCGATCGGGAGTCGTGGTGACCGGTCCTATCAGAACCGCAAGTGCGAGGGGCGTTCCGCCGGCGGGCGGACGCCCAGGATGGCGCGGGCGAGCGCCAGATCGGCCGGGCGGGTGATCTTGAGGTTGCGGGCATCGCCTTCGACCACGATCACCGGCTCGCCGAGCCGTTCGACGAGCTGGGCATCGTCGGTGCTGGAGAGGTCGGCCTGGGCGTAGGCCCGGCGGAGCAGCGCGGCTCGGAAGATCTGGGGCGTCTGCACGGCGACCAGGCCGGCGCGATCCACGGTGCTGCTGACGCGCCGGCGGAGGACCTGAGCGCGGGTGTCCACGCCGAGGATGGCGGCCAGGGGGTCGTCCGCCGCGGGCGCGACGGGCGCCGCGTCCACGCGCTTGAGCGTGTCGGCGACGTCGACGCCGGGCACGACCGCGTCGTGTTCGCGTGCGGCGTCGATGACGCGGGCGATGAGTTCGGGCGAGGCGCAGGGCCGCGCGGCGTCGTGAACGGCGACGTGGGTGCAGTCGTCGGGAACCAGGGCCAGCGCGTTGGCGACGGTCTGGTAACGGTGGTCCTTGCCTCCGGCGCACAGGCGGACCCCCAGCAGCCCGAGCTTGTCGGCGTAGCGCTCCCGGAACGACGCCATGGCGGCGGGATCCGCCGGGCCGGCGACGATGATGGTCGCCACCTCGGGAACGTGCTGGAAGAGCTCGACGGTCCGTTGGAGGACGGGCCGGCCGCCGAGGTCTTCGTCGAGCTTGGACCGGGCCGGGGCATCGGATGCCAGACCTTGTTCCCGCGCGGCAATCTGGGCAAACCTCGTTGAAGCGCCGGCGGCGGGAATGATGACGGCCAGGCGCATGGCGGACGAATCAGCGGACATGCCCAAGGTTAGGGGGTAATGGGCTTGCGAATCCGTGAATTCCCGGTACTCTTCAGGTCGGAGCGTCTTCTCGCTTTCACCACGGCTCAACGAGCTTCAGGAGACAGGACATGAAGGTTGCTTTTGCGACGGTTGCCGCGCTGGCGGTCTGCGCCGGAACGGCTCAGGCCCAGGTCGAGTTGTTCCGCAACGGCGAGTACGTGACCGAGTTCGGCACGGGGCCGCTGGGCGAGAACGCCAGCCGGATCCAGCCGCGGTTCAACTCATTCGGATCGACGGCGGCGAACGCGACGTTCCGCGTCGCGGACAACTTCCGGGTTCCCAACGACAAGAAGTGGCAGCTGACCAAGACGGAGTGGTTCGTCTACCAGACCAGCAGCGCCACGAGCACGCCGGCAACGCCGATCTCGGGGCTGACGATCTCGCAGGCGTTCGTGACGGTGTACCGGGGCAACCCGGCGGCGGGCGGAACGGTGGTGGCCGGAGATTTCGTGACCGACCGCATGATCGTGGCCGAATCGGGGCTGGACAACTGCCTGCGGATCACCGAGACGGGCGCCGTGACGCAGGAGCGTTCGGTGCAGCGGATCGCGATCGACCTGTCGTTCCTGCCGGAGCTGGAAGCGGGCGAGTACTGGGTGGCGGTGGGCTTCACGGGCACGATCGCGCCGGCCAGCGGCCCGTTCGCGCCGCCGGTGGTGCCGACGCGCCCGGCGACGGACAACGCGGTGCAGCAGACGGTGGCGACGGGCGTGTGGGCGCCGGCCTCGGGCAACGGCGGCATCATCGACTCGGGCGGCAACCAGGACTACCCCTTCCGGGTCTTCGGCGTCGAGAACCCCTCGACCACCAACACGAACCCCTACGGGTGGCAGTTGCCGAACAATCTGAACCTGCGCCAGGGCAAGACGGCCAAGATCCGCGTGCAGACGAACCCGGGTTCGAACCCGACGAGCACCAACGTCACGGTGACGGCGGACCTGACCGGCCTTGGCTTGAGCGCGACGCAGTCGCTGTTCGACGACGGGACCAACGGCGATGACACGCCGGGCGACGGCATCTACACGTACCTGACGCCGGCGATCCCCAACACCACGACGCTGGGCACCAAGACGATGGCGTGCACCGTGGCCGACGGGGAAACCCGCTCTTCGACGTTCAACCTGGTGTACATCCTCAACGCCAACTCGGTCGAGATCGAGCCCAACGGCCTGAAGTTCGCCATGACCCCGATCACGCTGGGCAACGGCGACACGGTCACCGGGACGCTGGCCAACACGGCGACGGTGGCCGACACCGACTACTTCCTGGTCTCGACGCCCGCGCCGCAGACGCCGGGCATCGTGCGCTACCGCCTGACGCTCGAGGGCGGGGCGAACATCGCGAACATCACGCTGAACGTGCACACCACTGCCCAGGCCAACAGCATCATCAACCCCAACGGCAACGTGATCTTCTCCGCCCCCGCCACGGTGGGCACGACCAAGACGCTGCAGTGGTACGGGCACGGCGGCGCGGCCGAGCACAAGGTGTACGTCCGCGTGCTGGGTGTCGCCAACACGGGCACCGTGCCGTACTCGATGACGCTCACGATCGATCCGGTGACGCCGACGGACATCGCCGGCGGCAACCTGGCGGCGGGGACGCTGGTCTTTGACTTCAACAATCAGGGCCACACGTCCAACACCGAGATCTGGGTCTACGACTCGTCGTACACGCCGATCGCCGACTGCGGCAACGACAACGACATCCTGACCGGCGGCACGCAGAGCCGGCTGGAGCGCGAGTTCACCGACGGCACGTATTACGCCGCGGTGTCGAACCAGAACATGGCCAACAACCTGCGCAGCCCGCTGGACGACAGCAGCCGGAGCCTGTCGGTGTTCGACTTCCCCGGCGTGACGGGCAACGGCAGCACGACGGCGAACCTGAACTGCGCGTTCAGTGTCACGGCGGGGACCGACGTCCGCACGGTGGCGACGACGAAGGTCAACGCGTTCGACGTCAACTGGTTCAAGTTCACGGTCGGGGCGAGCGCTCCGACG
>JAHCJH010000188.1 GCA_026126345.1 Phycisphaeraceae bacterium
GCGCCCGCGGCCTCAGCCCCGAGGACATCCTCGGCGAGCTCTTCTGGCCCACCTACGAGAACCTCGAGAAGCTCCACAAGCGCGACCAGCTCTCGGCCCTCTCGCACCACATGGCTACGCGCCTGCTCCGCATGCTCGTCGATCAGAACAGTGCCCGCATCCGGCAGGCGCCCGCCAACGGCCGCACGGTCCTGGCCTTCTGCGGCCCGTCCGAGGGCGAAGAAATGGGGGCCCAGATGGGTGTCGACATGCTCGAAGCCCACGGCTTCAACGTTCGGTTCGCCGGCGGCGGCGTCGCCAACGACGAGATCATGGCCGAGGTCAACCAGTGCAAGCCCGACGTGCTGCTCATGTTCGCCTCGGCGCCGAGCGACCTGCCCAACATCCGCGCGCTCATCGACCAGATCCGCGAGATCGGCGCCGCCTCGTCGGTGCAGATCGCCGTCGGCGGCGGGGTCTTCAACCGGGCCGACGGCCTGGCCGAGGAGATCGGCGCCGACGTCTGGGCCTCCACCCCGCTGGAAATGGCCCAGACCCTCATCGAGGAGCCCGCCCGCCGCGCCGACGCCGCCCAGCGCACCGTCGGCAAGAACCGGCGCATCCGTAACGCCGCCTGACAGCGTCCGCCGCGCGAAACCGCCCAGATCCCCAGCGAACGGGGAGCGTCCCCACAGCAACCAAGCACGGGCTCGCCCATCGAACGGGCGGGCCCGTTTTGTTTGGTGGCTGTCATGGCCGGGCCGATCTTGAGCCCTCATGGCCACGCGAACCGGTCGAACGCAGGCAACCCGGCCGAACCGCTCCCGTATACTTGGTGCCATGACCAGGCGCGCCGAAAGAGCCTTGGTTCGTCGCGTGCTCGCGGGCGACCGCGACGCCGCCGAGTCGCTCGTCAAGAGCTTCCAGGAATCGCTCTACGCCTTCATGCTCCGCATCTCCGGCCGGCCCGAGATCGCCGAAGACGTGGTGCAGGAAGCCTTCGTCCGCGCGCTGACCAACCTCTCCCGCTACGACGATCGCTTCCGCTTCTCCACCTGGCTCTTCACCATCGCCAAGCGCCTGTACGTCAACGCGCAGCAGCGCCTCGCCCCCGCCTACGACACCGACACCGTCGGCGCCGCCCCCTCGCGATCCGCCGACGAGGTCTCCGCCTACCACGCCGGCGAAACGTCCGCCGGCGCCCGCTCGGCCCTGCAGCACGCCATGGCCGCCCTCTCCGAGGACCAGCGCGAAGTCGTCGTGCTGTTCTACCAGCTCGATTGGTCCGTCGAGCAGATGTCCGAGTACCTCGACCTCCCCCCCGGCACCGTCAAGAGCCACCTCCACCGCGCCCGCGCCCGCCTGCGCGATGCGCTGGAAACCTCCGAAGCGCTCATGGCCCCCATCCGGGAGATCGTCGCGTGAGCGGCCTGCGATTCCCCAACTGGGCCCGGCGCGACCCCGTCGAGCGCCAGCTCGCCGCGCTCTGCCGACCCGTCGCCGCCCCCGATGTCTCCGCCGCCGTGCTCCAGCGCGTGCACGCCCAGCAGCCGTTCCTCAGCCGGCGCGGCCGCGCCTGGCGCCTCGGCGCCCTGGCGGGCCTGGGCCTGGCGATGGTCGGCGTCGCCGTCGGCGCGCTGGCGTTCGGCCGCTGGTCCGCCCGCATCGTCCCCGGCCTGGCCGAGCCCACGCCACTCGTCGACCTCGTCCGCAGCGCCGAGCGCGATGCCGCCCGGCAGCTCCGTTCGTTCGCCGTCTCCGGCCGGTCGCTGCTCGCGTCGGTCGTCACGCCCGCGAGCGTTGAAGCCGCCCGCGAGCCCTGGCCGCTCGAACTGCTCGCCTACCGCGCCGCCATGGGCCAGGCCGTCCGCGCCATGGTCCCCTTGCCCGATTTCGGCGACGCCACCGCCCCCGTCGGCGCCTGGGCCTTCGGCGCCGAACCCGCGCCCGCGCCGGCCATCGCCGCGTCGGTCGATCCCGCGCGCCTCCCCTCGGTCCGCCTGCCCCTGATGGTTCCGGCCGTCGCCGTCTCGGCCGCACGCTCCATCCCCGACGACGAGCCCGCCCCCGACTTCGCCGACCAGATCGCCGGCACCCTCGCCGGCCAGGCCCCCGCCACGCCGGCCCTGCCGCGCTGATCACGTGAACCGCCCTCACCCAAAGCCCGCCCACGCCGAGCGCCCCGGCTCGGGGCCGACGTGCCGCGCCGCCGCCGCCCTCGCCGCGCTGCTGCTGTGCCTCCTTCGCCCCGCCGCGGCCCAGGACCGCGACCTCATCGGCCGCCTGCCCGAGTCCGCCCAGGTCGTCGTCGTCGTCCACAACGCCGCCGCCATCGTCGCCGACCTCGACGCCTCGCCCGCGGCTCCGGTTCTCCGCGCCGCCGGCGTGTTCAACCGCACGCTCGCCGCCTGGAAGAGCCTCGCCGAGCGCCTCGGCTGGACGCCGCAGGAGACCGCCGATCGCTTGCTCGGCGGCACGTGCGTGCTCGTGCTCACCGAGCCGACCGAGCAGGCCGGTTGGTGCCTGCTGGCCACCATCTCCGGCGACACCGACCAGCGCCTCCGCGAGCGATTGGAGATCGCACCCGCCGACGTCGTGCAGGGCCAGCCCGTGCTGGCGCTGCGCAACGGCGAGTTCCTGCTGGCCGTGCAGCAGGACCAGTCCCGCCGCCCCGGCCGCCGCCGACTGCTGCTGCTCGGGCCCAACCCGCGCCTCGGCGCCGGCCTGTTCCGCGATGTGCTGCCCGCCCTGGCCCAGGATTGCCCCGCGCCCATCCGCGCCACCGCCGTCTTCGAGCACGTGCGCGCCGGCGACGAGTTTCCCGTCGCCGTCTACGGCAACCTCGCCGCGCCCGGCTCGCGCCCCTGGGCCGAGCACCTGGCGCTGTCGATCGCCTGGCGACCCGGCGCCCTGACGTGCGACGTCGTCGCCCGCCTGCCCGACGCCCCGGCCTTCGCCGCCCTGCCCCGCACCGACCTGCGTCGGTTCTCCGCCGCCGCGAACGATGCGCCCCTGGCGATCGCCGCCTGCCTCCCGGTCCGCTCGATCCGCGGGTCCGGCCTGGCCTGGGGCTCGCCGGCCATCGACCCCGAGCCGCGCCCCGGCGCGTTCGAACGCTGGGTGCTGCTCCTGCACGCCGCCGATCGCCCCGCGACCGACGCCGAACCCCCGCCCCACCGCGCCACGCTCCTGGTCGAGTCGTCCGAACCGCTCTCCAGCGACACCGTTGCGCACCGCTTCGGTCGCCTGCTCGAAGGCCCGCAGACCACGCTCGGCGTCGCCACCGAAGGGCTGCCCCCCGCCGCCGTGCGCCGAACCTCGTTCGATACGCTGCACTCGACCATCGCCAGGCGGATCTTCGGCCCCGTCGGGAGCATGGTCTGGACAGGCCCGCCAACATCGCCCGACGCCGACGGCGGTGGGGGGCCCGGGTTCAACGTCGTCTGCGCAGCGCCGCTGGAGCCCCGGGCCGACGCCGACCTCGGCAACGCCCGCGATCTTGCCCGCGCCATCGACACGCCCTCCCCCGACGCCGACCGCTGGGTCGCCGTCGGCCGCCTCGACCCGCGACTGCTCCTGGCGCTGGCGCCGGGACCCTGGCCCGAAGGCTCGCCCACCCGCGCCATG
>JAHCJH010000189.1 GCA_026126345.1 Phycisphaeraceae bacterium
CCAGCGGGCGCCCCCCAGGACGCTCAGCGGCGGCTTGCCCTTGAACCCGCCGACGTACTTCTGCACCTGGTCGATCCGCACCGCCGGCACATGCAGCACGCTGCCGCCGTCGAACTGCAGCGTGAGGTACTCCTCCAGCGCATCGTCGTCGGCTCTGGACGGGGCGGGGCTCGCCGCCTTGGCCCCACCCGCCGCCGGCAGCGGCGCTCCCCGCCGCGGCGAAGTGCGCGCCGGGCCCGTGTGGGCCCGCAGCACCTCGTCGGCCGATCGGCGCGCCTCGAGCGGGCGCATCATCTTCAGGCCCGTGAACAGCGCGATGCCGTGGTCGGCGTGCACCACGTAGTCGCCCACCTCCAGCTCCACGAACGTGTCCAGCGCCCGCCCGCCGCGCAGCCTGGCCCCGCCGGCGCGTCGGCGCGCCGTCGCCCGGTGCAGCAGCTCGTGGTACGGCACCAGGATCTCGCTGTCGCCATCGGCCCCGCGCCACGCGAAACCCTGGTGCAGGTAGGCCACGAACGTGTCGATCTTCGGGGCGGCTTCGGGCGCGAACTGCTCGATCAGCTCGCCCAGGCGC
The DNA here is from genome assembly GCA_026126345.1 of Phycisphaeraceae bacterium. Taxonomy (GTDB): domain Bacteria; phylum Planctomycetota; class Phycisphaerae; order Phycisphaerales; family UBA1924; genus JAHCJH01. The sequence goes on from JAHCJH010000189.1 coordinate 575, forward strand.
GAGCGCTCTCCCTCGTTCAGGCACAGCACGCGCACGCGGGCGCGCTCCGCCCCGCGCCCCAGGGCCAGCGACCCCAGCTCGGCTATGGCCTTGCCGACGTCCGCGTCGAACGCCGGCGGGTTGCTCACCGGCAGTTCCACCAGCGGCCCACCCGGCCCCGCTCCGTACGCCCCGATCGCCGTCACCTCGACGCACGCGCCCAGCCGCCGCAGCGCCTGGAACACCGCCGGCGGGCCCACCACCCCCTTGCCCGCCACCACGCGCTCGAAGTAGCCCCGGCCCTGCTCGGTGATCTCCATCAACTCGTGCAGGACCACGGGCGTGGAGTCCGGCAGCAGGTCGATGATCCCCGTCGTGGCCAACCGGTCCACCGCCTCGGGCCGGGCGCACACCAGCCGCACCGCCCCCAGTCGCCGGTCCACGCCCATCGTCTCGGGGTCGATCTCGTGGATCTTCTCGATCTCGTCGCCGAAGTAGTCCAGCCGTACCGGCGCGCCGCCGAACGACACGGGCAGCCCGTCGGGGCGTTCTGGGCCCGCAGCGGCCGGGTCGCCGGGCGGGAACACGTCCACGATCCCGCCGCGGACGGCAAAGTCCCCGGGCTCTTCGACAGTCTCGACGCGCCGGTACCCGGCCTCGTCGAGCCAGCGGCCCAGGCCGGCCGGTCCGGGGCCGATGCCCTCGGGCCGGCGGGCGGCTTCGAGCGTCAGCAGCACGCGCGCCAGCGCGCCGGGAGGCGGCGTGAGCTGCATGAGCGCCTGGATCGGCGCCACGATCACGCGCCCGCCGGCGGGCGCCGCGGCGCCGAGCGTTCCGGCCCGTTCCACCAGGGCCAGCCGCTCGCCCAGAAGGTCCAGCGCCACGCCCGATTCACCCGGCAGTACCTGCAGCGCGGGGAACCGCACCGGCTCGACGCCGAACCCGGCCAGTTCGTCCGCGGCTTCTTCGGCGTCGTCGGTGTGGGCGACGACCAGCAGCACCGCGCGGTCTGTCAGGCGCGACAGGGCCCCGGCCAGCAGCGCCGTGCTCGACCCCGCCGACCCGCGGGCCACCAGGTTCGTGCCGCGCGGCGCGCGCACCATCTGCGCGGCAAGGTGAGCCACGACGGGGTGCGAGGCCAGCAGTCCGACAAGGTCCAACCGGTCGCTCCGCGCATCCGCCCCGGCGCCGGGCGGCCGGCGCTCGAGTCGAACGAGCTGGATCGTATGGGCCGCGCTACGCCGCGCGTCTGGAACTCGAAGCCGAGCCGGCGATCAACGGTCAGTACAAGGGGAATGCTCTCTTGTCGCCCGCGGTGCCCCAGGCCATGTGAAGTGGCACCCAGATCTTTCGCTGTTCGAGCCAGAAGAAGGTGAGCCGGATATTCGTGCGAACCCCGGCGCTCGTCTCCACTTCGAACTGAATCCAGGCCGAATCAGATTCGGGCAGCGCATCGCCCTGCTGGTCGGTGAGTGGGCCGTCTGGCGGCAGGAAGCAACTCATCTTTCCGTAGGCGCCGAACTGATTCCAATCAGGGCCGCCGATCAAGACGAGCAAGCCGTTGCCGACCGCGATCGAGTCGATGCGAAGCCGGGCGATATCGCAGTGCCGTTGACGCGGGTGCTCCCATGCGAACTGGTAGGCCGCCAGCGGGTCGGCGGGCATCTCCGATTCGGAGTAATAACCCCACCCCACCAGCATCTCCTTACGGACCTCCGCTGAAACAGCGCGAACGTCGATCAGCAGCCCCTTGGCTTGCATGTAGTTCGAGTAGGTGGTCCACTCTGGACTCAGCAACGAGGTCAGGGTGACGCGCCAGTCGGTCAGGAGCGACTCCGCTCGAAGTCCCGTGATTCCAAATCGGGGCAGCTCCCGGCGAGAGCGCAGGATGATTGACTCCACCAGATCACTCACGTGCGTGGAATCGACGTCAGCCCAATTGGCGTCGTGACTATCGGTACCGGAAGACTGGTCGACCGCCTCGCCCCGCTGAACCGTCGAGCGCATGCAGCCGAACAGCACGACCAAGCTCGTGACGACTCCGGCAGCAAACGCAAGACGAGTTCGGATCGGAACTCGGCGATGTACTGGTGCCATGGGCGGGACTCCGCTCGTTAGGGATACACCGCACAGGCCGGTGCCGCAGGGGGCGACACGCCGTGATCGTAGTTGCATTCCTGGGGGGGCGTGCAGCAGGTGTTGACACCGATGCCGCGGTAGCAGTTCCACCAGCCGCAGCAGATCTGCGGGGACAGGCAGGTAGCGACGCGCTTCCACTCGCCGTAGCAGGTTGTGCCGCACCAGAAAGGCGCTCCTTCCTGGACCTCCTCCAGCTGATGGAGCCGGACGGCGACATCCTCCTCAACGTACGTCGCGCCGTAGAGGCTCATCGCAAGGGACAAGAGACCAATGCCCACGATGATGCACTGCAATCGAGTCATGGAAACGCCTCCTTGGGTTTGCTGGAACCTCGAACAGCCGCGGCCAACAAGGCCGCTCCAATCAAGCAACTGTTGCGGATCAACGCACTTCGCGCCGACATCGCAATCCCCACGCAGCCGCAGCCGCCGGTGAACCCGCGAGTGACGGCGTAGAGAATCAGTCCGGAGAAGCAACCCAACACCACCATCGCTGTCAGGCTTGACATGGGGCCGCCGACGCCGGAAATCAGCCATACCCCCAGCGCAATTTCGCCGAAGATCGTGAGCCAAATCACCCAGTTTGCAATCGCGGGCGCTACTTTCAAGACAGAAACGACAAACCGCATCGCTTCGTCCGGCGAGAGCGACTTAGCGGCGGCCGCCCAAAGGAACAACGCACCAAGAACGAGTTCTACCGAGGTCGCCAATTGCGAGAACGCGAGCCGCTTTGGCGTGCGACCACCGTCGCTCGCCTCGCTCAACGCTGCAACACTAGCTGGAGGGTTCGACCGGGTTCGACCGGGTTCAGATTAGAAGGGGCAAGTGGATCCACAATGGTCTCAACAGCAAGCTACC
>JAHCJH010000019.1 GCA_026126345.1 Phycisphaeraceae bacterium
CACTGGCCCGTAACTGGCCCGTAACTGGCCCGTCGCCGGCCCGGGTCAAACCCCCGCCCTGACCGTCCCCCACTGCCGCCGCAAGCCCTCTTCGAACGAGAGGCTCGGGGCGTAGCCCAGCTCGGCGCGGCTGCGCGTCAGGTCCGCCCACGTGCGCTCAACATCCCCCGGCGGCGTTGGCCGGCGCTCGACCGTCGGCCCCACGCCCGCCACGCGGCCGATCGCCGCCACCATGTCGCGCAGCGCCACCGGCCGATCGCTGCCCAGGTTCCACACGCGGTAGCCGTGCCGGTCGATCCGCTCCGCCGCCGCGAGCACGCCCGACACCACGTCGTCGATGTACGTGTAGTCGCGCTGCATCGACCCATCCCCGAACACCGGCAGCGGCCGCCCCGCCCGCAGCAGGCGCATGAAGGCTTCGATCGCCAGGTCCGGCCGCTGGCGCGGGCCGTACACCGTGAAGAACCGCAGCATCGCCGTCGGCATCCCGGTCGTGGAGTGGTGGGTGTAGCCCAGGATCTCGCAGGCGCGCTTGGTCGCGGCGTAAGGCGAGATCGGGCGGTCAACGTCCGCATCCTCGGCGAACGGCGCCGTCGGGCAGTTGCCGTACACCGAACTGCTCGAAGCCACCACCGCCCGGCGCACGCCCGCCCGCGCCGCCTCGGCCAGCAGCACCGCCGTGCCGTGCACGTTGGTCCGGGCGTACCCCGCCGGGTCGGCCAGGCTGGGCCGCACGCCCGCCTTGGCCGCCAGATGCACCAGCGTCGCCGACGCGCCGCCGGAGGTCGCCAGCGCCATCGCCCGGCCCATCGCCGGCCCGTCGCAGATGTCCGCCTCCAGCAGCGTCCAGGCTCCGGGGCCCGCGGGCGCACCGGCCGCGGCACGGCCCACCGCCTCAGCGTTCGACCGCTTCTGACCGGGGTCGTAGAACGGGTCGAAGTTGTCCACGCCGATCACCCGGGCCCCGGCGCGCAGCAGCGCTTCGGCCACGTGCGAGCCGATGAAGCCCGCCGCCCCCGTCAGCACGACTGTCTGGCCGTTGAACCGGTGCATGGGGCGATTGTTCGCCACGGGGCCGGGACTTGCATCGCCTTCGGGCCGCACCCCCAAAGCGGTGCCCTGCAGCTCGCCCGCGCTGCAAAAAAGAAGCAGGGCGCCATCGCAAGACGGCGCCCCGCTGGAGGAGAGAGAGATCTTTTCTAGTTTACCAGACATCGACAGGCGACGTCCAGTTCACTTGAATGTTTGTTGAAAACGTCCGGATAGCCCTCTCCTCCGGGCTGGCTCACGGACGTGCTGGCTGCTGGTTCTCCTCTGACCTAATGATGCTCGGAAATCTGATGCCTGTCAAGGGAAATCCGCTACCGACTCACCATGCTGGTACGCCCGAGCACCCCTGCAGGATCCCGCAAAAGCGAACGGGCCGCGCTCGGATGTCTCTCCGGCGCGGCCCGTGACAGCCCAAAATCACGTTCGGTTCGTAGGATGTTCGCTATTGCGGCGGGTTGGCTTCCGGGGTCTTGCCGCGCTTCTTGGCGGGCGGCGCAGCGCCAGAGGGGCCCTCGGGCTTGCCGACCATCTGACCCAGACGCTCTTCCAGTCGCCGGAGCACCTCTTCCTGCTGCTCGGGCGTCAACTGCGAGAACAGTTTCATCAGCCGCTCGCGCCGCTCGGGCGTGAGCGCCCCGCCGGGGCCCGCCGCCGGCGCATCCGGGCGCTTGGGGGCGCTGGCGCCCGGAGTCCCGGCCGGTGCGTTGCCCTTCTGCTGCAGCCGCTGACGCACGTACATCTCGCCGCGGCGTTTCTCCTGTTCGGCGGTGAACTTGTCGAGCTCCACCTGCACGGCGGCGCGCTGCGCATCGCTCAACAGCGTCCAGATCTTGGTGTGGACATCGCCGGCCTTGGGCATGCGGTCGCGCAACTGGCGTGCACGCTCCATCATCGCCTCGCGCTGCTTGGCGTCCTCGGGCGACATCTCCTCGGCCGGAGCGTCGGGACCCTTGGGCCGGCGGGCGCCCTCGCCGGCGGCGTCGGGGCGCAACTCGTTCATCGCGTCGCGGTTTTCGGCCTGGAACTTCCGCATCTCTTCGCTGTAGCCGCGATCGATCTCGCGGATCTTCTCCATGACCTCCGGCGACGCCTTGAGCTCGCCGGTCGCTCCATCTCCGACGGTGTCGTTGATCGCCTTCATGAACACGCGGTGCGGAATCTCCTGCACGAACCGCCCACGCTCCCGACCCTCGCCGAATTGGCCCTGCACCCCGGGCACGTCGCGCTGCGGCACCTGGGGACCACTCAGAGGCGGCGCCTTGCCGTCCGGACCGGCCGGCGGCGGCTCGGCCGCGAAGGCCAATCCCGCCGCGAGCAGCACGCCCGCCACTGTGCTTGCGATCCAACGCTCGGCTTGCCTGGCCATCGTTCCGGCTCCTGGAAGAATCCCCCGGGTCTCGCTGCCCGGTCATCGGCGCGGCGGTGCGATCCGTTGATCGCGCACCGCGACGTTGGCACAACGACCCACGCCGGGGTGGATTGCACGTCCGCCTACCCTTCACCGCGCGTGCTTCTCCGTATCAAATACCCTATTGAGGGGATCACTCTTGACCCTGTCGAAGGACGCCATCCTCGCCGAATTGAACACCGTCACGATGGACGGATCGGGCCGCGAAGGGGGCTTGGTGGACGCCGGCGCGGTCGCCAAGTGCTCGAGTTGCGATGGTCACGTCAGCGTGGTGCTGGCGCTGCCGGGGCTGGACCAGCGCGTTCGCGCCGCCATCGCGGGCCGGGCGGAAGCGGCGGTGCGGCGGGCCGCTCAGCGGGCCGGCCAGCCGCTGGCGGCGGTGGTGGTGGACACCACGGCTGAGGGAGCATCGCCCCGGCGGGCAACGGTGTCGCTGCCCCAGGCGTCGCCGAGCAAGGCGTCGGGACCGGCGGCCAAGACTGCCCAGCAGGCGGCGCCGTTGCTACCCAACGTGCGGCACATCGTGGCGGTGGGGGCGGGCAAGGGGGGCGTGGGCAAGAGCACGGTGGCGGCGAACCTGGCGGTGGGCCTGGCGCTGCGGGGGCACGCGGTGGGGCTGCTGGATGGCGACATCTACGGGCCGAGTCTGCCGACGATGCTGGGGCTGCACAGCCTGGAGCCGAACGTGATCGGCAACATGTTGCAGCCGTTCCTGGTGCACGGCGTCAAGGCGATGACGATCGGCAAACTGGTGGACGCCGAGCGGCCGCTGATCTGGCGCGGGCCGATGGCCCACGGGGCGTTCAAGCAGCTCATCGAGCAGACCGAGTGGGGCCCGCTGGACTACTTGGTTGTGGACCTGCCGCCGGGGACCGGCGACGTGTGCCTGAGCCTGGCGCAGCTGCTGCGGCTGACCGGGGCGGTAGTCGTCTGCACCCCGCAGCGGGTGGCGCAAGATGACGCGGTTCGGGCGTTGCGGATGTTCCAGCAGCTTTCGGTGGAGATCCTGGGCGTGGTGGAGAACATGTCGTACTTCGTGGGGGACGACGGCAAGGAGTACGACATCTTCGGGCGCGGGGGAGCCCAGATGATGGCCCAGCGGACGGGCGTGCCGTTCCTGGGGTCGATCCCGATCACGATGGACCTGCGCCGCAACAGCGACGAGGGCAACCCCTCGGCCAACTTCCGGGGCGGCACGGCGCTGGCCCGGTCGCTGGACGCCGTGGTGCAGAATCTCGAGGCCCAGGTGGCGCTGGCGAGCGTGCGGTCGGCGCAGGCGTCGCCGACGCTGACGATCAATTGACCGACGGGCGCGGCCGCAGCGCTTCGGGCTCGGCATCGGCGGCCCGGGGTCGCAGGCCCGAGGTGCGGTGGCCCGCGCCCGCTTCGTGCACCACGCGGCGGACGGTCTCGCGTACGTCGGCGCCGGGAACGGCCCAGGCGCGCCGCAGACGCCGCTCGGAGATCACGGCCGCGACCGTCAGCACCGGGAGCACCAGCAGGCCGATGAGCGCGCCGAGCTCGAGGGTTGTCAGTTGTTCGAACGCGCGGGGGGCGAAGTGCCAGACCGCCCAGGCCCCCGCCGCCATGGAGCCGGCGCACGCCAGCGCCACGACCACCCGCCTGAACAACGCCGCCCGTGACTTCATCCCACCGGTCCTTCGGTCCTGATGTGCCCGCGCCGATGTCCGTGGCGCCCCGTTCCCGCGCCGTCGCAATGCGGCGCGGGGCGGGGAGTGTTGCGGCCGGCGCGTCGGCTGTCCAGTCCCCACGGACGATTCGGGACGACTGCCGGATAACACGGAAGCGACGTTGCGCCACTGGCAACCCGGGCCCGTCGCCGGTATCGTCTGCCCTTCGTGCCCCCAATCAGGCAACAACCCGGAGCGTGGCTGGCGGTGCTGGCCGGCTCGTGCATCGCCGCGGCGGCGGCCCAACCGCCGACGCCGGCGGGGGGCGAGCAGCCCCCGGCGGTGGAGCCGACGGCGGCGCCGTCGGTGACGCAGTACGAGAGCCGGCCGATCCGCGAGGTGGCGTTCAAGGGGATCCGCCCCGAGGACGAGACGCTGGTGCGGAACCAGGTGCGGTCGGGCGCCGGGCAGCCGCTGCGCAAGGACGTGGTCGAGGCGGACCTGCAACGGCTGGTGCGGCTGGGCCGGTTCCGGGAATTGACGGCGAGCGTCGAGCCGTTCGACGACGGCACGGTGCGGCTGGTCTTCGAGGCGATCCAGGCCCCGGTGGTGCGCGGGGTCGATGTGGTGGGCAACCGGCAGATCTCGAACGAAGAGCTGCGCGGCGAGGTGAACCTGCTGGCGGGCACGCCGGTGGACCGGTTCCAGATCGACCGCACGCTGCGGCGGATCAAGGACCTGTACCAGAAGAAGGGTTTCTACCAGGCCGACGTGACGATCGACGAGCGTGAGCTGGCCGAGTCGGGGATCGTGCTGTTCCGCATCCGCGAGGGCGAGCGGCTGCGGATCACCGACATCCGCTTCAGCGGCAACGATGCGATCCCGTCGCGCCGGCTCCGGCCGGAGATCAAGTCCGAGACGGTGGACATCTTCAAGTCCGGCACGCTGGACGACAACACGCTGGACCAGGACGTCGCGACGCTGGTGCAGTACTACAAGGACCGCGGGTACCTGGACGTGCGGGTGGACCGCGAGGTGCGCCAGGCGCCCAACGCCCGCGAGGCGATCATCACCTTCCTGATCGACGAGGGCCCGCTGTACCACCTGCGCTCGGTGCGGGTGGAGCTGGACAACGGCGGCCTGCCCTCGGGCAAGCCGCCTGAGGTGATGTCGCCGGAGCAGATCGCCGGCCTGATCGCGATCAAGCCCGGCGACGCCTACAGCCTCGACAAGCTGCGCCGGAGCATCCAGGCGATCAGCGACGCGTACGCCAAGATGGGGTACGCCGACGCGCGCGTCGGGCGCGTGGAGGCCCGCGACCCGGACCACCCCGAGGTGGACCTGGTGGTGCTGGTGTCCGAGGGACGGCAGTACCGCACCGGCACGGTGACGATCCGCGGGAACGACCTGACCCAGCAGAAGGTCGTGCGGCGGGCCGTGATGGTGTACCCGGACCACCCGCTGGACGGCCCGGCGCTGAAGGAGACGGAACTGCGCCTGCGCGAGTCCAACATCTTCGACCGCAACGCGGTGAAGGTGACCGTGCAGCCCGAGGACCCTGAGAACCCCGGCTACCGCGACGTGCTCGTGCAGGTGGGCGAGACCAACACCGGCAGCCTGTCGTTCGGCGCCGCGGTGAGCAGCGACGGCGGCCTGCTCGGCTCGATCAGCCTTCGCCAGCGCAATTTCGACATCGCCGACACGCCCGAGTCGTTCGACGAGCTGATCCAGGGCCGGGCGTTCCGGGGCGGCGGGCAGGACTTCAACATCTCCATCCAGCCCGGCACCACGTACCAGATCTACTCGATCTCGCTCGGCGATCCGCGGATTTTCGACACCGAGCTTTCGGGCACCGGCGCGTTCGCGTACCGCACCAGCCGCTACCGCGAGTGGGACGAGGAGCGCCTCGGCGGCAACTTCTCGATCGGGCGCCGCTTCGGCGACGTGTGGACCGGCGGGCTGACGCTGCGCGCCGAGCGCATCAACCTCACGGACATCAGCCCCACGACGGCGGCGGACATCGTGGCCTCCGGCGGGGAGAACATGCTCACGGGGCTGGGGGTTCGATTCCGGCGCGCGACGGTCGACTCGACCATCCGCCCGACCAAGGGGTCCAAGTTCGAGGCGGGCCTGGAGCGGATCGGGGCGTTCGGTGGCGACCTGCAGTTCACCAAGTTCAACGCCGAGTACGTGGTGTACATCCCTGTGTACGAGGACTTCCTGGGGCGTAAGACGATCCTGCAGCTGCGCTCGAGCGTGAACTACATCCCGGAGAACAAGGACGAGGTGCCGGTGTACGAGCGCTTCTACCTGGGCGGACGGGAGATGCGCGGGTTCCAATTCCGCACGGTCTCGCCGCGCGGTCCGCGCGCTGACAACCCCGCGCTGATCAGCGAGGACCCGATCGGCGGGACGTGGTCGTTCTACGCCGGGGCCCAGATCGAGCACCCGGTGTGGCAGCAGTTCCTGTCGGTGGTCGGGTTCATCGATACGGGCACGGTGACGTTCAACCCCGGCTTCGACGAGTACCGGGTGGCGGTCGGGGTGGGCGTGCGGATCTACTTCCCGGCGCTGGGGCCGGCGCCGCTGGCCTTTGACTTCGGCTTCCCCCTGGCCAAACAACCGTTTGATCGCGAGCGGCTGTTCTCGTTCAGCATCGACGTGCCCTTCTGAGGCGAAGACCCCCGGACCCAGCCCGCCGGCCGCGGGCCGGCCGGCGCGGGGGCGTAGCGCGGCCGTATCATCCCGGCAGAACCCACAGGAACCGACCCCATGAGCACCCCGCTGACCCGCCTGTTCGTCCCCGCCCTGGCCCTGGCCGCCCTTGTGGGGGCCGTGGCGGGCTCCGGCGTCGTCGCGTCGGGCGCGCGACACGCCCCGCCGGCCCCGATGCTGGCGACGGTGGACCTTGAGAAGGTCTTCAACTCGCTGGACGAGCTCGCGGCGCGGAACGACGAGCTCAAGGCGTACCGCGCCACCCTGCAGGGCGAACTGGAGAAGCTCCAGCAGCAGGCCAAGGACGAGGACAGCAAGCGCATGCTGCTGCCCGACGGGCCGGACAAGAAGGCGGCCGCGGCCAAGATCATCGAGATGCAGCTCAACCTGAAGGTGAAGACCGAGCTGTACAACGCCCTGATGGATCAGCGGCAGTCGGAGATGGTGCGGGCGCTGTACGACAAGATCGCCGACGCGGCCCGTCGCCTGAGCACCGCGAGCAAGTACACGATGGTCCTGGTGGCCGACGACAAGGTGGCGCTGCCCTCGACGGGCTCGACGAACGACGTGCAGCGGGTCATCAGCATGAAGCGCATGCTGTTCGCGGCACCGGAGGCGGACATCACGACCGACCTGCTGACGATGATGAACAACGAGTACCGCGCCGGCGGCGGCAAGCCCTCGCCCGCGCCGACGGCCCCCGCCAAGTAAGCCGCGCCCGCTCGCCCGCCGGTTGCGGGCGCACGCCATGTCCGTCCCGACCCCCGCACAATCCGCCGGGCGTGCGCCTGTCCGCGAGGGCGCTGAAGCGCGCCGACCCGTGACCACGGCGACCCTGGCGACCCTGCTGGGCGCCGAACTGGTCGGCCCCGCCGACCTGGTGATCGCGCGGGCGGACACGATCGATACGACAGACCGCGGCGCGATCACGTTCATCCGCGACGAGCGGTTCGCGCGGCAGTGGGTCGGCTCCGGCGCCGCCGCCGCGGTCGTGAGCCGGGGCATCGACGTCCCGGGGCACGACGCGACCGAGCGGGCGCTGCTGATCGTGCCGAACGCCGACCTGGCGGTGGCGCAGGTGACCGAACTTCTCAGCCCGCCGGCTCGGGCGACGCCGCCGGGGGTGCACCCGTCGGCGGTGGTGGACCCGTCGGCCCTGGTGCACCCGACCGCGAGCGTGGGGCCGCTGAGCGTCGTGGGGGCGCGGGCGGTGATCGGCGAAGGGGCGTGCCTGCACGCGCAGGTGTACGTGGGCGAGGACGCCCGGGTCGGCGCCCGGTGCGTGCTGTGGCCGCGGGTGTGCGTGCTGGACCGCTGCGAGATCGGGGCGTGGACGATCCTGCACCCCGGGGTGTCGATCGGGGGCGATGGGTTCGGCTACCGGCCGTCACCGGACGGGCGGTCGCTGGTGAAGATCCCGCACGTGGGGACGGTTCGGATCGGCGAGCACGTGGAGATCGGCGCCAACGCGTGCGTGGACCGGGCGCGGTTCGGGGCGACGGTGATCGGCGACGGGACGAAGATCGACAACCTGTGCCAAGTGGCGCACAACTGCCGCATCGGCCGCAACTGCGTGATCGCCGGCTGCACGGGGATCGCCGGGTCGGTGACGATCGGCGACTGGGTGCAGATCGGCGGCGGGTGCGGGATCGCCGACAACGTGACGATCGGCGACGGGGCCCGGATCGGCGCGCGGGGCGGGGTGATGAGCGACGTGCCGGCGGGCGCGACGATGGTGGGCCTGCCGGTCATGCCGGGGCGCGAGTACCTGCGGATGCAGGCGTACCTGCGGAAGATGGCGCTGGGCCGCAACGGCTGAGCCGCCGGATCAGGCGACGTTGAGCACGATCTTGATGCCCTCGCCGCTCTGCATGAGCGCAAAGCCGCGGGCGAAATCGGACATCGGAAGCTCGTGCGTGATGATCTCGTCGAGCTGCAGGCGGCCCGAGAGCAGCAACGCCTCCATCTGGTACCAGGTCTCGAACATCCGCCGGCCGTTGATGCCCAGCACGGTCGCGGCCTTGAACACCACGTGATTGGTCAGGTCGAAGCTGATCGGGCGCGAGGGGATGCCCAGCAGCGCGGCCGTGCCGCCCATGCGCAGGGCGGTGAAGCCGTCGTTGATGGCGCCGGGGTGACCGGACATCTCGATGAGCACGTCGGGCCCGTCGCCTCGGGTCTGTCGCCGGATGTCGTCGATCCATGAGCGGTCCTGGGCGGGGTAGGCCTCGACGGCGCCGAGCCTCCGGGCCAGGGCCAGGCGGCGCGGGTCGGTGTCGGTGACGAAGATGCGGCTGGCGCCGGCCGCCCGGGCGACGGTCACGGACATCAGGCCGATGATGCCGACGCCGGTGACCAGCACGGTCTTGGCGCTGACGTTGGCGGACATGACGGTGTGGACCGCGTTGCCCAGCGGGTCGAGCACAGCTGCGACGGTGTCGCTGATGGACTCGTGGACGGGCCAGACGTTGTCCTCGGGGATGCTGACGAACTCGGCGAAGCACCCGTCGCGGTCGACGCCGAGGATCTTCATGCCCTCGGCGATGTGGGCGTTGCCGGTGCGGGCGTTGTAGCCGGTGCCGGGAGAGATGTGCCCTTCGGCGCTGACGCGTAGCCCGGGGGCGAACCGCGTGACCGCGCTGCCGACGGCCTCGATGGTGCCGGCGAACTCGTGCCCGGTGACGATGCCCACGGGGATGCGGCTGGCGGCCCAGTCGTCCCATTCCCAGATGTGCCGGTCGGTGCCGCAGATGCCGGCCTTGCGCACGCGGATGAGCACGTCGCGCGGGCCGATCGTCGGGATCGGCCGGGCCGAATCCAGCTTCAGCTCCGGCCCGGCGTGGTGCTTGAAGAGGGCACGCATCGTGCCGCGGCTTGGGGGTACGGCGGTCTGGCTCACGGCGGGGCTCACGCTGACGGGACGCGAGGGGGTTCGCACGGTCATGGGCAATGCTAGTGACCCGCGGGCAAGCGAAACGGCCGGCCCGGGCGAACCGGACCGGCCGTTGATTGGAATGCGGGGGACGCGGGTTCGCGGGCTCAGCGCCTGCGACGCATGGCGATCAGGCCACCGAGGCCCAGCAGAGCACCTGCGCCCGGCGTCGGCACGAAGCCGCCGCGGATGTTGAAGGTGTTGCCGCCGGTCGGCAGGGTGCCGTCGACGCGGACGTGGAAGCCGAACTCGGTGTAGTTGGGATAGGCGATGGACGGGTAGGTGAAGGTCTGCGAGTTGCCCTGGGTGATGCCCTGGTTGGGGTTCGAGGCCCAACCGAAGATGCTGCCGGCGGCTCGGTTGTCCGAATCATCCGAGAACGCGGCGACGTTGGGCAGCGCCGGGCGGCCGGTGTCGTTGAACCCCTGCGCCAGCACGTAGAACCCGAAGATGTCGGTGATCGTGTAGGTGTTGCTCAGGTACGTGACCGTTGCACCCGGGCTCAGCGACACGGTGAACGTCAGGTTCGGGCTGCCGATGGACGGGGTCACCGTGATGCCGGTCACGCCCGTCACCGTGTTGAACGAGTTGATGGTGGTCGCCTGCGCCCCGGCCACGCACACCAGTGCGAAGGCGGACGCGAGCGACGTTCGAACGAGTCGGTTGTTCATGATCTCTACTCCTCGAATCTGGGCGTGATCTCTCACGCCAAGGCACACCTCCGGCTCGCTTCCCGGCGCGGGAGTCGCGCCGGTGAACCGTGAAGCCCATTCACGACCGCCCGCATGCCGCAACGGCACGAGGGTTGAACGTGAATCGAGTTGGGGCGGAGATCTCTCATCTCCTCGCCCGGAACCACTGGCTCCACGTACAGTGTGGCGCTCGCCGGAAGGGAGTCAAGCTCTCGCCGGATATATTCCGGCTCGCGGGGGCAGTTCTGGGGTACTTCCCGCGTGCTCCACGGTCGGTCGAGCCACGAGGCGCTGAAGCGGCGCGGGCGTTTGGTCGTACTATGGGACATGCCCGCGGCCGGATCGGCATCGACCTATTTCTTCGTCGCCACCAAGGCGGGCGGGGGTCGCTCGTACGGACTCCGAACGGCCAGGAACAGGCCCGCGCTGGCGGAGCAGTTGCGCCGCGAGCGGAAGCTGCTGCTGAAGAGTTATCGGGTTCCGGGCGTGGCGGCGCCGCAGCGCGCGCTTCGGCTGAAGGACCACGCGGTGCTCAACGAGCAGCTCGGCCAGTTGCTGGCCCGGGGCGTGCCGCTGGTCGAAGCGCTGGAGGTCGCGGGCCAGACGGTCACGCCGCCGGCCCGGCCGGTGGTGGAGCGGATGCGCGAGGCGGTGGCGTCGGGCGCTTCGTTCAGCGAGGCGTGCCGGGCGACGGGCGCGTTCGATGACGTGACGGTCGCGGTCTACCGGGCCGCCGAGAAAACCGGCGACCTGGCGGGCTCGACGCGGCAACTGGCGATCAACGCGCGCCGGACGCTGCAGGTGGCCGGCCGGGCGACGACGCTGATGATCTACCCGGCGGTGGTGCTTTCGATCTCGCTGGTCGTGGCGTTCGTGATGATGGCGGCGATCGTGCCCCGGCTGGGCGAGCAGTTGAAGGACGCCGACGTGCCGCTGCCGTTCTACAGCCGGGTGGTGATGGGCCTGGGGGCGTGGATGAGCGAGCACCTGGTGCTGATCCTGCTGGGGATGCTTGGAGGCGTGGTGGCGCTGATCGTGTTCCGGCGGGCGGTCGGCGCGGCGTGGGGCTCGCTGATGCGCCGGATGCCGATGCTCAGTGAGGTGCTGCTGGCGCAGGAGTCCGCCAGGTTCTTCAGCGTGATGGCGGCGATGACCCGCTCGGGCGTGCCGCTGGCCGACGCGCTGGGAACGGCCAACCAGGCGATCAACCATCCGGTGCTCCGGTCGCAGATGGACCGGCTGCGGACGAGGCTGGTCGAGGGCGGGTTGCTGCGGACGCTCATCGAGCAGGTCGAGGCGTTGCCGCTGGCGACCCGCAAGCTGCTGGTGGCGGCCGAACGCTCCGGCGACCTCGAATCGGCGTTCAACAGCCTGGCGACCGACATGACCGACGAGGTTGAAAAGCGCTCGGGTCGGCTGTTGGCGGTGCTGCAGCCGGCCCTGATCGTGCTGATGTTCGTGATTATCGGGTCGCTGCTTCTGGCGATCCTGATCCCGCTTCTGACCCTGGGAGGGCAGGTCGGGCGGTAGCGGCGGCCCCGCGTCGGACTTGCGGCGAACTCCCGCGATCGTGGGCGGAACGCCGGGCGTAAAGTAGAGTGAATACGGGCAACCGTACCCGGCGCCGGGGTTACAACCGGGCGCCGGCTGGACTCTCGGGCCGTCGTCCGGGAGCGAGCGACCGGCGGGGGCATCGAGGTGATCATGCAGACGCGACGCAGGAACCAGGGCCGGGGCTTCACGCTGCTCGAAATGATGCTCGTGGTGGTGATCATGGGCATCCTGGCGACGGTGGTGGTCGTCTCGTTCGGCGGTCGGACCGAGGCGGCCAAGATCGGGGCGACCAAGAGCAAGATGACCCAGATCAAGGCCGCGCTGTCGCAGTACGAGGCCCAGTACTCCACGCTGCCGCCGACGCTGGACGCGTTGACGGTGGGCGCGGCGAAGTACCTGGACAAGATCCCCAAGGACGGGTGGAACAAGGACTTCGTGTACATCTTCCCGTCGGCCAACCAGGACCCCGAGAAGCCGTACGACCTGCGCAGCAACGGCAAGGACGGTCTGCCGAACACGGCCGACGACCTGGACATCTGGACCATCGACCGTCAACCGTGAACCATGCGCCCGTTCGCGCGACAGTTCGCCGCACGCCGGGGAGCCACGCTGCTGGAGGTGGTGCTGGCGGCGGTCATCCTGGGCCTGGTGGCGGTGGCGGTGACGGGGGCGATCACGTTCATCACGCGGGCTGATCTGTGGAATCAGCGCCGGCTTGGCGGGTACGAAGTCGCCAACCGGCTGATCCTGCAGTACCTGGACGAGAAGAAGCTCATGCCCAGCGCCGCCGTGCCGTACGACGACGGCCGGTTTCTCTACCGCTGGGAGCTGACCGAGGAACCGCTCGAGTACGAGCTGCCCGAGGGCAGCATGCTGCAGGCGCCGGCGAACTGGGCCCCGGGCCTGTCGGCCATCCGCGAGACCAAGCTCGTCCGCGTGCGGGTGTACATGGGCGTGCCGGACGGCATCGGCGGGGCGTCGCGCGGCGAACTGCTGGCAGAGCTGGCGCGCCCGCACAACCCGCTCATGCTCCTGCAGCGCAACCCCGACGCCCGGAACCGGCTGATCCGCGACCCCGCGGGCATCGAGATGTTCCGGCTGATGATGAGCAACTCGGGCGGGCAACCCGGGCCCGGCGCCCCGGGGACGGGCTCCACGCCGCCACCCGGATCCCCCGCCGCTCCCCCGCCCACGACCGGAGGCACCAGGCCATGACACGCACAGGACCAGTTCGCGGCGTGGGCCGCGGCTTCACGCTGATCGAGACCATGCTGGCCGCCCTGCTTGGCGGGGTGGTCATCGTCTCGACCATGGGGCTGTTCACCGCGATGCAGCGGGCCGAGCGCAGCGCGCTGCGGCGTGCCGTGACCACGGGCGACCTGACGCTGCTGCACGGCACGTGCGCCCGCGCGATGCGGACGCTGGTGCTCAACGCCCGCGGGCCGGGCGCGCCGGGTTCGGCGCCGACCGGGGCCGTGCCCGGCGCGACGGCCCGCCCGGGGATCGCGGCCGACGAGAACACGCCCGACCGCCGGCCCCGCATCATCCTCGAACCCGACGGGGCCACCGGTCTGCAGCGGCTGGAGGTGGTCGTCGCCGAGCCGCCGATCTTCTCGCTGCAGTCGTCCGCGTCGAACGCGTACGGGGCGGTGCGCGGGGCGCTGGAGTTCCGGCCGGAGGCGACGGGCGAGTCGTTCGCCGTCTATTGGCTGAGCTACCAGACCGGGGAGACCGCCGATCGGCCGGGCGCCGTGCGGAGTGAAGTGAAGGTCGCCTCGGGCATTTCCAAGGCGCAGTGGCGGTTCCTGGTTTCGGGCGAGGGCGGTCGGCTCGACGCCAAGACGTCGCTGACCGTCAGCGAATACTCCAACCTGCCGGCGTACGCGGAGCTGGACATCGAAACGGCCGACGGCCGGCGGGCCACGTGGATGTTCGAACTGATGTGGTCCACGGCCGGCGAGCCCGGCGTCGTGCTGGCATCGGCCGCCGCGGCCGAGCGCGCGGTGGGCCCGAGCAACCGCCCGCCGCGAACCTCGAACCCCAACGGCTCGAGCGGGTCGGGCGGCGCCGGGCGCGGGACGCAGTCCAAGCCGGAGCAGAATCCGGACAAGCCCACGGAGCGCGGCTCCGGGAACGTGGACGGCATCTGGAACTCGGGCGGTCAGTACGGGCTCGCCGGTGAGCGGGCGGCCCGCGAGGTGTACCTGCGGCAACTGGACGAGTACGAGCGCGGCATGCGGACGGCCCCGCCCCGCAAACCGAACTTGAACTGATGAACCGACGCGATGTCCCAGCCCGTCGGCGAGGGTTTGCGCTGCCGCTGGTGGCCCTGCTGGGGCTGCTGGCGGGGATCGCGGTGACCCTGCTGCTGGAGAACCAGAGCTACGGCCGGCTGGCGGCCAAGCGGATGGAGCAGCAGTACCAGACGCACCACCTGCAGGCCGGCATGAAGGAGATGATCGAGTTCTGGCTGATGATCTTCAAGCGGCCGAACAACGAGCCGCTGTCCAACGACACGGTCATCGGCTTCGACCTGCTGACCAGGGACAACAAGCGACTGGAGATACGCCTGGCCGACGCCCAGGGCTCGGTGCTGCGTTCCCCGCCGGGTTCGGATCTGTCGTACATGGACATCGCGGCGGACATTCTCGAGACCTGGGGTGAGAGCGGCCCCGGAACGGTTCGGACGCGCGGTCCGTCGCGCGTGAGCCTGCACTCGGCGCCGCCGCAGGTGTTGCAGGCGCTGGCGCTGGCGATCGACCCCAAGTGCCGGGCGGCGGCGTTCGCCGAGGCGGTAGTGGCCAAGCGTGAGATCATGCGCCTGAACGAGGCGGACATGGCCGAGGTGCTCAGCGCCTCGGGAATGAACGACGACGACCGCACGGTGCTCAAGATGAGCTGCACGATCGACCCGGGGCTGTGGATGGTGGTGGTGACCGTCCGGTCCGCGTCGGGAACGATCCTGGACCGCCAGGGCGGCCTGGCGGTGGGCTCGCTCAAGACGGGCTTCGGCGGGGCGGGGGGCTGGACGTTCCTCTCGTGGGGGCCGCTCTCGACCGCGGAAGAGGCTTCGACCGATGCAGGAGCGGCCAGACGCCGCTAACGTACGATTCGATCTCCCGGAGAAGCTCCATGCACGCCATTGCCGCCAAGCGTTCGACCCGCCACGTGCAGGTCGCCGCCGTCGTGCTCGTCGCGGCGGCGGGGGCCTTGGCCATGCTGCCGGTGGGCGGGGCCGTCAGCGAGTCCGGCGGAGGCGGCGACGTGACCGTTCGGCCCGCGGCGCGCGCTCGGCCCAGCGACCCGGTGCCAGAAATCTCCGAACTTTCGATGGCGCTGAACCGGATCGCGCCGCCCGCACCCAAGGTGGAGCCTTCGGCGGTCGCCGGCGGCGACCGGGGCCCCGAGGCCACGCCCGAGGCCGCGCCCGCTCCGCCCGCGCCCCCGCCCTGGCGGTACATCGGTTCCATCACCAACGCGGCGTACCGGCGGGCGATCGTGGTGGTGGGCGACCGGCAGAAGCTGGTCGCGGAGAACGAGATCATCGACGGCGGCGCAAAGCTCGTGACGATCACGCCGGAGTACCTGGTCGTGCGCGAGGGCGAGACCGAGCGCGAGGTGCCCCTGGCGCCCAAGGTGACGCCGACTCTGCAGGTCGTCACGGCGAAGCCCGATGCGAGCGGCCGCGGCAAGCAGGGCGACCCCAAGGCCGAGCAGGGCATTCCGCACGGCAAGTTGGTCGACGGCAAAGAGGTGCCGCTCAGCGAGGACGAAGAGATCAAGGCCAGGGAAGCGCTGCGCGCCAAGGAGGAAACGCAGCGCCAGCAGGAGGCGATGCGCGTGCGCGACGCGGCGATCCAGCGCAACCTGGAAGCGGCCCGGCGCGGCAAGCAGCCGGACCCCAAGGCCCAGCCCGCCCCGACCACGCCCACAACCAAGCCCGGCACGACGCCGCCGGCCGGAAAGCCGGGCGCCGCCCAACCGCAGCCGAATCCCAAGACGCCCGCCGGAGTCCTGGGGGGCGGGCCGCAGAACCCCGCCGCGAACGACACCACCAAGGACCAGCCGTAATGCCCGCAGCCAAGGAGTCGGCGTGAGCACTTCGGTCTGTTTCGTTGAACGCGCTGCTTCCGGCGTGGCGCTGGTGCGTCTGCGGCTGCTCGCGGGCAGGGCGGAGAAGACCTGGACCGCCCCGATCGGCGAGCGCGCGGCGGCGAATCTCAGGCAATCCGTCGCCGCGGCGGCTCGGTGGATCGTCGAGGAATCGGTGTCGGGCACGACCCGTGGCGATCTGGTGCTGTGCCTGGATCCTGACGGCGCGCACTGCGGCTGGATCACGTCGCCGACCGGTGAGGAGGCGGTGGTCGCCGCGGCGGTACGTGCGGCGCAGGCGGGCGGGGCGGACGAGACGGGCACGCCGCCGTTGCCGTGGCTCCGGGACGCGGATCTGGGGGTCGATACGTCGGCCCAGGGGCTGACGGCGGCGGGGACGGCGGTGGCGGAGGCAAAACGGTTGAGGATGGCGGTCGTGGCAACGCCCGACCTGTGCGTGCGGGTGCTGCAAGACGAACTCGACGCCTTGGGCCGCGCCCCGGCGCGCGTGGTGAGCCTGTGGCACGCGATGGCGGGGGTGCTGGAGCCGGAACAGCCTGCGGCCAGAGAGGGAGAGGTCGCGGTCGATCGGCCCGTGGCGGCGACCGTGCTCGTGGAGCCCGCGGGGCGGCTGGTGTGGACCTGGTCCCGCGGCGGGGCGCTGTTGTGCGCCGGTTCGATGCGCCTGAGGCGGAGCGTTGGCGTGCCCGATCCGGCGACCGATGCCGCTCGCCGTGAGGGCGAGACACCGGCGGAAGTCGCGGTGCTGGAGGTCTCGCGCCACGAAATCGGGCGACTGATCACCGAGTGGCTGGCCTGGAGCGCGCAGTTGGGCGTGGCCCCGTCAAGCCTCGCGTGCGCCGGGCCGTCGTGCATCACCGTGGGCGGGCTGGGCGAAGACCTGCCCCAGGTTCCGGGCATCGCGGCGGTCGGGCACGCGCTGGGCGCGGCGTGGTCGGGCGCGACGGTGCAGGCCGCCGTGGATGAGGATCCGATCGGATCGGTCCTGCGCCGGCTGCTGGAGGACGTGCGCGACCACGGTGCGCTCCCGACGGCCGACGCGCGGGGCGTGCCCGTGCTGGACCCCAGAACCACGCTGCTGGACCTGAGCCAGCGGCCGGGGCGGGCCAGCAGGACGTATTACCGATGGGCCGCGGCGACGCTGGCCGCCGGCGCGGTGGGCGTGGCGGCCCTGGGCTACCGCATGGAGCGTTCGGCGGCGGCGATCCGCGAGCAGATTGACCTGACCCGATCGGAGCGGGTGCAACTGCTGGACCAGATCAAGGACATGGTGAAGGTTCCCGCGGACGATCCGGACCCGGTGCGCCGTCTGATGGCCGAGCGCACGCGCCTGGAGCAGTTCGCCGAGAAGATCACGCCGGAGCGGCCGGTGCTGGCGGAGTTCGGGCGCGTGATGCGGGCACTGGCCGCGGTGCAGGCAACCATGCCCGAACCGACCACCAGTCCCGCGCCCGGGTCCGCGCCCTCGAACCAGCCGGCGCCCGGTCAGGCCCTGGTGCTCAAGAACCTCACCATTTCGACCACGGGCAGCGGGCTGGGTTCGTTCCTGGTTCCCGATGCGGAAGTCGGCCCGCGACTGCTGACCGAGCTGCGCAACCAGCCGGCCGTCGGCCCGCGCATCGCCTGGACGGGCCAGAACAGCACCACGCCGACCGAGCGCACCTTCGGCTTGCGCGGTCAATGGGTCGAACCCGCACCGGTCCGCGCCGGACCGGCGGCGCCAACGCCTGCTCCCGCGCCCGCCCAGCCCACCGGCCAGGAGGGCCCCGAACCGCCCAAGGCCGGCGGGTCACCCGCCGCCAAGCCGGCGGGAGGTGCCCCATGACCACGACCAACAACGGCACTCTGGTCGTGAGCGACGAAGCCCGAATGGCCCTGGCCGATGCGGCGCTTTCCGCGGCGCGGCACAACCGGCCGCGGTACCTGCTGGTCGTTGGAGTTTTGCTCATCGCCGGCGCAGCGATCTACGCGGGCGTGGCGTTCGCGGCCGCGCGCGGCGGCGGCGAGTGGGCTCGCCGGGCAGCAGAACTGACGGCCCAAGAGTGCGAACGGCGGTGAACGGCACTCTGCTGACGCTGCGTGCCGACGACGCGACGCAGGTGGGAAGCCCTCGCTACACGCCCGACCTTCGCGTTCTGGCCCGCCTGGAGCAGTTGGGGACCGAGTCGGGCCTCGCCGGGATCACCTATTCCGACACGGAAGACATGCGGTCGGCGCCGCCGGGCATGCAACGCAAGAAGTACACGGCCACTATGAACAACGTGGACGGCGAGGCGATGGTCCGCTGGATCACGCGGGCCGTCGCGGAGATCCAGGGGCTGGAGGTTTCCCTGCTCCAGTTGAACCCCGGCGCCGCGACGCCCGATGGCAAGGCCCGCTGGACGGGGCAGGTGATCTTCACACGATGGGAGCGCAAGGGTTGATCGCTACGATGGGCCCCATGCCGGAACCCCGCCGACGCCGATGCCCGCTGCCGCACGCCGCCGTTCTTCTGGTCGCCGTGCTGGCGCACGGCTGCGCCTCGTCCTCGAACGCCCCGGCGCCCCAGGCAGACCCGGAAGCGGCCGAGCTGGCGACGATGAACGCCGCGACGCAGCAGGTGCTGCGGGCACAGAAGCTCGTCAACCAGGGGGACGAAATGGCCCGCGCCGGTCGGCCGCTGGAGGCCATCGCGCGGTACCGCGAGGCCATCGGGGTGTACCAGGATTTTCCCGCGGCGTGGAACAATCTGGGCGTGGTGCTGATGAAGCAGAACCGCAACCTGGAAGCCGCCGAGGCGTTCCGGGTCGCCGGCGACCTTTCGCCGACGGACCCCAAACCGATGAGCAATCTCGGCGACCTGTGGTTCAACCAGGGGTACCTGGACGATGCGGCGCGGTTCTACGGCGCGGCCCTGGAGCGCGACGCGCATTATCAGCCCGCGTTGCGCCAGGCGGTTCGGGTCGATCACCTGCGCCAGCGCAGCGATGAAGCGACCTCCGAACGCATCCGCAAGGCCCTGCTGCAGGAGACGGATCCCGTTTGGCACCAGTATCTGGAGCGGCGCAAGCTCGTGGTGGAGCAGCACTTGCGGGACAAGGGTGGCAAGATCCCCTGAAATGCGCGATAATGGAGACATCGGTCGGCCTGCGACCGTGGCTCGTCGCCCGGGCGACGATCGGAGAAGCTGGGCATGCGTCATTCCTCGGCTCGGTCCGCCGCGATCGGTCTGCTCGCGGGCACTACGGTCGGCATCCTGGGGCCGGTCGCACTGTGTCGCGCGCAGGACTCGGTGAGCACGACCAACGCACCTCCGGGTGACGCCCTGAGCGCCTACCTGACCGGCGCTTCTGGGAACCAGGTCAAGGACTATGTCGTCGATCTCGCCCGCAAGCAGTCGAGCTGGGGGCGGGGCTACCTGTTCGGCCCACTGGCCAAGAGCAGCGCGGCGACCAGCAGCGCGTACTTCAATCACCTGATCGGCGCCCAGGCGGTCAGCAACCGGTTCACAGGGGTGCAGCCGTTCCTGCGGACCACGTACCAGGCCTGGGCAGCGCCGGGCCAGGGGATCAACTCGACCCGCAACACCACGCCGACCGACGACGGGAGCGGCAATTACGGCGTGCGCAACGTCAACGCGCTGCGGGGACAGTCGTTCGGGGTCGCGTTCATGGAGTTCGCGGGCGGTCCGAACACCGCCTTCGGCGACACCGACGACGAGAACAACATCGTCGCGATGATCGCGGGGTTCCAGCCCTTTGCGCCCGGTCGGTTGTATGTCTCCCGCATCGTTTCGGTGACCAACCGCTCGGGGTCGGCGATCTCAATACAGGCGACGGCGTCGCTCGGACTCGGCGGGGTGGACGAGGCGGGCAACGTGCACCTGCTGGCCGATGGGCAGGGATACGCCGGCGTGCCCGGCGCCCTGTCGCAGAAACAGCTTTGGCGCGTGGACGCGACGCTGCGCAATCGCAACGTGCTCAACGCACTCAGCAGCACGGGAATGGGAGACAGCGGAGCCGGGCTCTCGCGCCGGCTGGTCACGACTGACACGCCGCAATCCACGCCCTCGATCGTGAGCCGCGCCGTCGCCGGCCGCCCGGTGATGATCGGCGCGGACTTCGCCAACAGCTTCGTGTTCGAAGGGACCGCCGGGGGCCTAACTGGCGCTGCGTCGCACCTGCCGGCCGGGGCGGCGGGGCGCGGGCCGATCTCCTTCACGGCATCGGTGTTCGCGCCCTTGACCATCGGCGGTGGCAACGCGGGAACGTGCGCGATGCTCTCGCGCGGGCCATCGGCGACGAGAACGCGCGGCATCTCGTTCTGGGGCGTCAAGACCGACGGGTCGGTCGAGGCGCAGCGCCGGGTCGAGTTGCCGTCGGGCGTCACTGGCAGCCTCGTCGACCCCGAGGATGGCTACGACGCCTTCGCCGTCTGGGGCAGTCTCGGGAATCACGAGTTCACCAACTACGGGTCGCAGGTGTGCTTCCGGGGCGGCAACGGCCCGGTCGCCATGACCGTTCTGCCGAACGGCGACCTCCTGGCGGCAGCGCTCGTGGCGCCCACCGGCGGCGGCGGCAGCTCGCCGCAGGGCATGGACAACTACCTCGCGGTGGTGCGCATCGATCCGGCGGGGGCGGAGACCTGGACGATCGCTGCGCACACGGGCAACAGTGCGGGCTCGACCGGCGGCCTGAGCAAGGCGATCCTGGGTGACGATGGCGCCGACGGGATCGCCGGCACGTTCGACTCCGGCGAGGGCGACGGGCAGATCGACACCACGCCGATCGGTCGCATCGCGCGGTACGACGAAGTGTTCCCCGGGGCCGCGAGCGGGCCGTCGATGTCCAGCCCGGCGATGGACCGGCTGGGGAACCTCTACTTCATCGCGACGGCCGCACTGCGCCGGAGCGGGCCCGACAGATTGACCGTGGTCCTGCTTCGGGCCAACCGCGATCCGGCGAGCGGCGGCTACCGGCTGGAGATGCTCGTGGAGATGGGGGATGTGATCGCCGGCGTGAACTCGGGTCGGAGCTACCAGGTGCAGTTCGCCGGCCCGGCGGATGCGGACTCGGCCGACTCCGGCGCGGTGTGGTCGGGCAGCATCGTGCAGGACTTCGGCGCGGGCGTGGACCCGTTCTCGCAGGCAGCTTCCGGCGCGCTGTCCCTGGGCGCGTTGGTATTCCGCGCCAAGATCGTCTACGACACCGACGGCAACGGGCTGTACGTCGATCCGTCGATGCCCGGGGGCGCATCGTCAACCGATCAGGCTTACAACGCCGTCATGGTGCTTCTGCCCGAGCGGCTCGTCGCCGACATCGATCAGGATGGCTTCATCACCGGGAATGACTTCGACCTGTTCATCCAGGCGTTCTTCCAGGAGCTGGTCAATCCGTCCACCGGCTACAAGACGGCCGATGTCGCTGCCGGCGGGGGCGGGCAGTACCCCGACGGCTTCATCACCGGCGAGGATTTCGACAGGTTCATCGAGCTGTTCTTCAGCGGGCGCTGACGGATCGATCACGCGGCGGCGCGACGCTGGAACGCGAGCCCGACGCGGTGCGAGTCTCCGTCGCGCTGGCAGCGCACCACGACACCCGAGCGGGTGGCGATGGGCGCCGATCCGTCGCAGAGCGACACGGTCATGCCGGGAGTGAGCGCCACGGGGCTCTCGATACCCAGCCCCGTCAGCGAGGAGTCGACTACCTTGATGTGCGTCACGCCCACGCGCCCCTGCCAGTCGGTGTAGGTCGCGGTCAGCGAAGCATCGGCCGAGCGACGGGGGAATCGCCGGCGCTCGGCGGTGTCGGTGGTCAGTCGCATCTTCGCGACGGTGTGCGGAATCGTCTGTGCGTTCATGGTCGTGCCCTGTCCGGTTGTTATCGGCCTGATTCTCCATCGGCCGATCCGGCGCTCCAATGAAGCCGGGCACGTCGCACTCCTCGGAAAGCCGGTACGGAAATCAGCGCAAGAACCCGCACGAGATGCCGCGAATGCGGCAAGACGTCACCGTGAAGGCAACTGTTCGGTACTGACGGCTTGACCTACTAGGTAAATGCACTAATGTTGCGGTATCGCGATGCGTCAGTGCGGGACAGACATTCGCCGGCGTGTGCCGCGCGATCCCGGCTTGTTTCGCGACGGTCGTCTGTGCGGGGGCCGAAAGGACGTTTCTTACATGGCAAAGCGCAAGCGTGCATCGACTCCCGGCGGGGGCCTCTCGAATCTGTCACTGGCCGACCTGCAGCGAGAGATGGCACGCCGCCAGCGCGCGGCTGGTGCCCTCGTGAAGAAGCGCGCGCGGCTCGCGGCCAAGCTCGCCGCCCTGGACGCGAAGATCCGTGCCGCGGGCGGTCAGACCGGCGGCGGGCGAGCCCGCAACCCGATGAGCCTGGCCGAGGCACTGGCGAAGTTGCTCAAGGGCAAGACGATGCGCGTCAACGAGGCCGCCGAGGCTGTGCGCGCGGCGGGCTATCAGAGCAACGCGGAGAACTTCCGGACCATGGTCAACCTGCAGCTGATCAAGAGCGGCAAGTTCAAGCGCGTCGGGCGCGGCCGGTACACCACGGCCTGAGGCGATCGATCACGGTTCGATCCAATGAACAAGGCCCGCCGAGCGGCGGGCCTTTTTGCTGCGCGATGACGGTCGATCGTCGCCGGGCCGGCCGGTGTTCCGGATGCGCGTTCAGCGGATCGGTTCGGGGGACAGACGGCTGGGCCGGTCGAAGAGCATGATGCGCCCCAAGTCGCTGTTCAGCGTGCGGAAGTTGGTGTCGACGGTGTTGTGATACGCGTTCTGGCGGTCGGACCAACGCTCGCGGTGCGTATCCAGCTCGGGCGTCGGGTCGTTCAGAACGTCCTTCCGCTGGGCCTTGAGGTTGTCCTGCGCGCATGCCGCCAGCAGGCACAACGGCAGCAGACCAAGGCAGGCGATGCGGGGACGGTTCATTCGGAACTCCTTGTCAGAGCGAGGTTTGTACCCGCCGAGGGCCTTGGCGTCAAGGACCGGGCGTCGGCGCCGCGTGCGCCGGGCACTCCGGACAGCCTGTGGGCAGCCCGAGGATATCGACCATCGGCATCCCGGATCTGCCAAGGCGGCAGGGGTCAGGCCCCGGGTCGGCCCGTCCGGTCCTTGCCGGAGTCTGGCAAGCCCCCGGAGGGCTCAAAGTGAGGGTCCTGGTCGGGTTTCGATCGGGCGCGCCGTTTGCCCGATGACGGGAGCCGCGGCCGCTTGAGCCCGGCGGAGAGGCCCACCATGCGACCCGACCGATTCACCACGCTCGCGCAACAGGCCCTGGCCGACGCTCAGTCCGACGCCGTCGGGCGGCAGCACGCGGAGGTCCAGGGGCTGCACATCCTGGCGGCGCTGCTCAAGGACAAGTCGTCGGCCGCGTGGTCGATCCTGCAGCGGGCCGGGGCGGACCCGGCTCGCATCGGGCAGATCGTGCAGGCTGAGTTGGGTCGGCAGCCAACGGTGTCGGGCGGCGCGGGGCAGGGAGGGCGCGGGCTGATGGACGTGCTGGTCCGCGCCGAGCAGGAAAGCAAGCGGCTGGGCGACGCCTACGTCAGCAGCGAGCACCTGCTGCTGGCGCTGGCGGAGGTGAGCGGGCCGGCCAAGGAGGCCCTGTCGCTCGGCAACGCTCGCCGCGCCCAGATCGAGCAGGCGATCAGGGCGGTGCGCGAGGCCAGCGGCGTGAGCAACGTCAACGACGCCGAAGCCGAGAGCCAGTACGAAGCGCTCAAGAAGTACGCCATCGACCTGACCGAGAAGGCCCAGCAAGGCAAGATCGACCCGGTGATCGGCCGGGACGAGGAGATCCGCCGCTGCATGCAGGTGCTGGAGCGCCGCACCAAGAACAACCCGGTGCTTATCGGCGAGCCGGGGGTCGGCAAGACCGCCATCGCCGAGGGCCTGGCGCTGCGCCTGGTCAACGGCGACTGCCCCGACAACATGAAGGGCCGGCGCATCATGGCCCTGGACGTTGGCGCCCTCCTGGCCGGCGCCAAGTTCCGGGGCGAGTTCGAGGAGCGTCTCAAGGCGGTGCTGCGCGAGACGGTCGCCGCCAAGGGCGACATCATCCTGTTCATCGACGAGCTGCACACCATCATCGGCGCCGGCGCCGCCGAGGGCGCCGTCTCCGCCGGCAACCTGCTCAAGCCGGCGCTGGCCCGCGGCGAGCTCCGCTGCATCGGCGCCACCACGCTCGACGAGTACCGCAAGCACGTGGAGAAGGACCCCGCGTTCGAGCGCCGGTTCCAGCCCATCTACGTCGGCGAGCCGAGCGTCGAAGAGACCGTCGCGATCCTCCGCGGGCTCAAGCCCCGCTACGAGGCGCACCACGGCGTGAAGATCCTCGATTCGGCCATCCTCGCGGCCAGCAGTCTCTCGCACCGCTACATCGCCGACCGGTTCCTGCCCGACAAGGCCATCGACCTGATCGACGAGGCCGCCAGCCGGCTGCGCATCGAGAACGACAGCATGCCCACGCAGCTCGACGAGCTGCGCCGGCGCATCATGCAGCTGGAGATCGAGCGCGAGGCGGTGCGCCTTGAGGTTTCGGCCGACGGCAAGGCCGTGGCCGGCGACAAGGCCTCGGCCCAGCGCGAGCTCGACCGGCTCGAGCGCGAACTGGCCGAGCTCCAGGAATCCAACCGCGCCCTGACCGCCCGCTGGGAAGAGGAGAAGAAGGAACTCGAGGCCGTCAAGTCCATCAAGGAGCAGATGGACCGCAAGCGGACCGAGCTCGAGCAGGCCCAGCGCCGGGGCGACCTGGAAGCCGCCGCCCGGGTGCAGTACGGCGACCTGCGAGAGCTCGACAAGAAGCTGGCCGCGGCCGAGGCCGTCATCGAGCGTCGCCAGGCCAAGGGCAACGCGCTGGTGAAGGAAGAGGTCGACGCCGAGGCCGTCAGCCAGATCGTCAGCCGCTGGACAGGCATCCCGGTGTCGCGACTGGTCGAGAGCGAGCGGGAGAAGCTGCTGCGGATGGAGCGCATGCTCACCGAGCGGGTCGTCGGCCAGGAGCACGCGCTGCGGGCGGTCGCCGACGCGGTGCGCCGGTCGCGCGCCGGTCTGCAGGACCCCAACCGCCCGATCGGCTCGTTCCTGTTCCTGGGGCCGACGGGCGTTGGCAAGACCGAGACGTGCAAGGCGCTGGCCGAGTTCCTCTTCGACACCGAGGAGGCCATGGTGCGGATCGACATGTCCGAGTACATGGAGAAGCACGCCGTCAGCCGGCTGATCGGCGCGCCCCCCGGCTACGTCGGTTACGAAGAGGGCGGCGCGCTCACCGAAGCCGTCCGCCGCCGGCCGTACGCCGTGATCCTGCTCGATGAGATCGAGAAGGCGCACCCCGACGTGTTCAACATCCTGCTGCAGGTGCTCGACGACGGCCGCCTGACCGACGGCCAGGGCCGCACCGTCGATTTCCGCAACGCGATCGTGGTGATGACCAGCAACGTCGGCAGCCAGATGATCCAGGACATGACGTCGCGCGGGGCCGAGGACTGGGAGATCGAAGCCGCGGTGCGCGATCTCATCCGGCGCGGGCCGGGCATGGATCTGACCGGCTCGGGACTGCGCCCCGATCTGGAGCAGGGCCAGCTCAACGCGCGGCTCGACGTCGGCATGCGGGGCGGGTTTATGCGCCCCGAGCTGCTCAACCGAATCGACGAGACGGTGGTGTTCCACCAGCTCAAGCGTGAGGATCTGGGCAAGATCGTTGACATTCAACTGCGGCGCCTGGCGCGGCGGCTGGCCGAGCGCCAGATCACGATCACGCTCACCGACGAGGCCAAGGCCCAGCTCGCCGCCGAAGGCTGGGACCCGCAGTACGGCGCCAGGCCGCTCAAGCGGGTGATCCAGCAGCGCGTCGAGAATGCGCTGGCGGCCCGCATCCTCGCCGGCGAGTTCGGACCGGGCGACACCGTTCGGGTCACGGTCGCCGGCAAGAGCCTGCAGTTCGAAAAAGGACCGTCGCCCGAGGTGCGCCGGCCGCAAGCCCAGGCCCGATAGCGGATCGGTCTGCGATCGCGCCGCGGTCTACCCTTATCCCGACCCTCTGGGGACACGGGAGATCGACATGAACCGCTGGTTTCGCCGCACGTCGGGCTTCGGCCTGCTCGCTCTGACCGCCTGCCTGGGGGCCGCCGCGCTGGCGGGCCCGCTCGACCCCCCGGCCGGACCGATCGCCCCGACGGGCCGGACGCTCGACGAGCTGTACACCGCGATCCAGTCGCTGCAGTCGCAGCGCGGCACGCCGATCACCAGCCTGCCGATCACGATCTCGCAGAGCGGCGCGTACTACCTCGCCGCCAACATCCAACTCGGCGGCTCCGACGGCATCACCATCTCCGCCGACGACGTGACGCTGGACCTCAACGGACGCACGATCACCGGCAACTTCACCGGAACCGCCGGGACCCTCCGCGGGATCGTGGTCACGCAGGGCGCCGGCAGCGCGCCCCGGCGGAATATCACCATCCGCAACGGCACCGTCCGCGACTTCACGTCGGTCGGCATCGACGCGACCAATGTCGTCGCCGGGCGGTTCGAGAATCTCAACCTGTTCAACAACGGCCGGTCCGGTCTCATCGCCGGCGAAGCGTGCGTGATCGTGCAGTGCGTCGCCCGCAGCAACCGGGAGACCGGCATCGTTTCGGGCCTGGGCAACACGCTGGAGAACTGCACGGCGGTGGCGAACGGGGCCCGGCCCAACACGATCAACACCAACGGCTTCATCATTTCGGCCGGCGGCACGGTGCGCGGCTGCTCGGCCGTCTCGAACCAGGGAACCGGGTTCAACTGCGCCTCACAAGTCACGATTGTGCACTGCGAGGCCGTGGGCAACGACATCTCGGGCATCGTCGTGGCCAACGAGTGCCTCGTCGAGAGCAACAACAGCAACAGCAACGGCCAGAACGTGGCCAACGGCGGCGGCGTGACGGTCACCGGCATCGCCAACCGCATCGTCAACAACAACTGCACCGGCAACGACCTGAACTTCTCGGTCGCGGCGGGGGCCGCGGCCGGCGGCAACTTCCTGGCCCGCAACAGCGCTTCTCGTCCCACGGGCGGCGTGGCCGCGAACAACTACTCGATCGGCGCCAACAACCACTTCGGCCAGGTTCTGACGCTGCCGGGCACGGGCTTCCAGGACAACGCGTCGTTCGCCAACATCATCTACTGATCGCGGGCGCATCGGCGGCCGTCGGCGATCTATCATGGGCCATGGCTCGGGCGCGCACGCTGGCCATCCCGGCGACCTTCACGGGCGTGGGTCTGTTCAGTTCCCTGCCGAGCACGTTGACCGTGTTGCCGCGCCGGGCCGGGCACGGCGTGTGCTTCCGCCGCACAGACCTGCCCGAGCAACCGCTCATCCCCGCGCTGGTCAACCACGTGTTCGCCCGCCCGCGCCAGACGGTGCTCTCGCCCGAGGCGGGCTCGTCGCGCCCGGCGGTGCACACGGTCGAGCACGTGCTCTCGGCCCTTTCGGCGCTGGGCGTGACCGATTGCCTCTGCGAGGTGAACGGTCCGGAAGTGCCGCTCATGGACGGATCGGCCCTGCCGTTCGTCGAGGCGATCGTCGCGGCCGGTGTCGTTCCGGCGGACCCGCCGGCGCCGACCGGCGCACCGCTGATCGTGCCCCTGGTGGCCGAGCGGCCGATCACTGTGTCGCTCGACGGCGCGACGATGCAGGCCCTGCCGCCCGACGGGCCGTGGCTCGACGTGGAGTACCACTTGGACTACGGACCCGGCGCCCCGATCGCGGCTCAGTCGGCACGGTGGCGGCTCGACCCTTCGGAGCCGGACCCCGCCCGCTTTGCGCGGGAGATCGCTCCGGCACGAACATTCTGCACCAAGGCCGAGGCGGACCAGATGCGGGCCGCGGGGCTGTTCGCCCACCTGCGCCCGCGGGACGTTCTGGTGATCGACGCCTCCGGCCCCGTGGACACCGCGTACCGGCTGGAGCACGAGCCGGCGCGCCACAAGGTGCTGGATGTGATCGGCGACCTGGCGCTGGCGGGCCGGCCGATCCACGCGCGGGTCATCGCCACGCGCTCGGGCCACGCGCTGAACCACGCCCTGGTTCGGGCGCTGCTGGAACAGGCCTGACGGCCCGCGTGCGCGTCAATCCCCCGCCGGGGGGCGCTTGCGCTCCCAGGGCTTGGGCTCGCGCTTGGCCGCTTCCACCTGCGCCCCGACCATCATCACGTTGTCGTCGCCGAGCAGGGCACGCAGGTCGCCGACCGCCTCGTCGCTGGCGGCCAGACGCAGCGCGCCGGCTTCCAGCCACACCTCGTGCTGATCGGTGAGCACGACGATCTCCACGCCCAGGCTCGGCGCCCCCGGCGCGGCGGGGCGCGCCGGCGGCTTGCCGGCGGGCCCGCCGGGGCGGATCACGCCGAGCACACGCTCCAGCAGCGCCTCGGAGGTGCCGTTGTGCCGCCGCTCGTCGACCGTGAGCCGCACCTTGCGCGCCAGCGCGCTGGTGGCCGACTCCAGCGGCACCACGCTCTCGACGATCACCTGCGGCTCGCCGCGCGCGTGGTCCACCTTGCCGGTCAGGAACACCACGGCGTCGGGCCTGATGACCTCGCTGTACTTGCCGTAGACGTCGCTGAACGCCACGCACTCGACCTGCCCGTGCTTGTCCTCCAGCGCGACCACGCCCATCTTCTGGCCGGCGCTCTTGCCGTTCTTCACCACGATGGTCCGCACGGCGGTGATCAGCCCGCCGATGGTCACGCGCATCTCCGGCGCCACCAGCCTGTCCCGCACCTGGCGCGTCGTGGCGTTGCCGATGCCGCGCACCAGGCCCGCGTGCTGGTCCAGCGGGTGGCTGCTGACGTAGAAGCCCAGCGCCTCCTTCTCGCTCGCCAGCGTCTGCGCCTCGCTCCACGCCGTGGCCCGGGCGAGCGTCACGGGGGCTTTCGATTCCGCGGCCGGTCCCGCCCCGCCGCCGCCGAACAGCGCGCCCTGGCCGCTGGCGCGGTCGGCCTGGGCCTTGACGCCTGCGCCGATGGCCGCGTCGAGCGTCGCGACCATCGCGGCGCGCTGCGCCCGCCCGTGCAGGCAGTCCATGGCCCCGCTCTTGATCAGGGCCTCGAGCGTGGCCTTGTTGACGCTGCCGCCGTTGCCCCCGGCCCCGCCAACGGGCACCCGCTCGCAGAAGTCGAACAGGCTCTGGTAGGGCGCCGGCGCGCCGTTCTTATCCCGCTCGCGGATGATGCTGTCGATCGCCTTCTCGCCGACGCCCTTGATCGCCGTCAGGCCGAAGCGGACGTGACCGGCCGCCGCGGTCCGGGCATCGCCGGGGTCGAACACCACGCTGAACGCCGCCTGCGACAGGTTCACGTCCGGCGGGCGCACCTCGACGCCCGTCTTGAGCACGCGCCCGCTCAGCGGGTCGATGAACCGGGTGCGCTTGGCGTCCTCCAGGTACGGCACCCACTCGGCCGTCTGCATGGCGCCCGACTCGTACGTCAGGAACGCCGCCATGTACTGGTTCGGGAAGTAGGTCTTGAGATACGCCGTCTGGTAGGCGACGATGGCGTACCCGGTCGAGTGGCTCTTGTTGAAGCCGTACCCGGCGAACTTCAGGATGAGCTCGAAGAGCTCCTCGGCCTGGGCCTTGCTCAGGCCCTGCTTCTGAGAGCCGTCGACGAACTTCGGCCGCTCCTTCTCGATCTTGTCGTGCTTCTTCTTGCTGATGTTCTTGATCAGCGTGTACGCGTCGCGTAGCTTGATGCCGCCCAGGCCGTGCACGATCTGCATGACCTGCTCCTGGTACACCATGACGCCGTAGGTCTCGTCTGTGTACCGGTCCACGATCTCGTGCACCCTTGGCACCGGCGCCTGGCCGTGCTTGCGGCGGACGTAGTCGGGGATCAGGTCCATCGGCCCCGGCCGGAACAGGGCGTTGGCGGCGATCAGGTCCTCGAGCCGGTCCGGCTTCATCTCCACGAGCATGCGGCGCATGCCCGGGGACTCGAACTGGAACACGCCCGTCGTATCGCCCCGGCGGAACATCTCGAAGACCTT
>JAHCJH010000190.1 GCA_026126345.1 Phycisphaeraceae bacterium
GCCGGCGAGGCGGCCGACAACATGGCCGCGGAGCGTCGCGGCGATGCCCCTGAGGAAGCACTTGAGGCCGAACAGTTGGCCGAGGCGGCCCCGTGCGAGTTCGGCGGCGCGGTAGAGGCGGCGGTCGGGGTCGCACACGTGATCAACGTCGGTCAGGCTGTAGCGGCGGAAGAGGATGGCCGCGGCGTCGGCGGGGCCCATGTGCACAAGCACGATGCGGGTGCCGGCGGCCTGGATGCGTGGGCGCTGCGCGGCGATGTCGGCGAGCGCTTCGCGGCAGAAGGTGCAGCCGAGGTGGCGGAGGAAGACCAGAAGCACGGGAGTGCGGTCGCACAGATCGGCCAGGGGAACGCCGGCGGCAGTGCGGGTTTCGGCGAGGGCGGTGGCGAGGCTGGGCGCGGGTTGGGTCACGTGGCGCGCTCCCGGCGCGTGCGCCAGGCGGCCAGGAGGATGGCGCCGAAGGGGCACCACCAGACGAGGTCGTTGGTGATGATGGTCCAGCCGAACTGCGCGGGGAAGGTGCCCTGGATGAACGCGGCGTCGATGAAACCGATCGGTCCGAAGACCTTGCCGAGCAGGCCGACGAGGACGATGGGCCAGTGGCGGAACGGGTTCAGCGCTGCGCAGAGGTAGCCGATGCCGTAGACGCCGATGACCATACCCAGGCACTGCCAGACGGCAAGGCCGGTGGCGTTGGGCACAAATTGGGGGGCGACGCCGAGCAGATCGAAGAGCGCGCGCGGAGCGAGGACGACCCAGGCGCCCCAGGCGAGGTTGTAGCAGCCCGCGGCGATGAGGACCCAGCGCATCCAGGGACGGGGGGACGGCGCGACCGGGCGCGGGTTGGCGGCGGAGTAGGGAGGATTGGGGCTCACGATTGGCTCCGAGGAGAAGACGGTCGGCGGTGGCAACGCAGGGTGAGATGCGAGATCGTCGGTGGGTGTTCGCATCCACGGCCGGCCGATCGTACGGGACGGAGCATGCGTTCCACCGAACGCGGCCGAGAGCGTTTCGGCAACGGCGGGGAGATTCACGGGGGCGGTTTTCCACCGGAGCGCGAAGTTGCGGCCGTGTATCGGAAGGTTGTTAGTCTGGCCGCACGGGAGGTGTCGGTCATGCGCGGGGTGCGGCGGGTCTGGAAACGAAAGCGAATCAGCGGGCTGACGCTGATCGGAGGCGGACTTGCTTCCGTACTGGCAGCGTCCGTCGAGGCCGCGGCGGTGCAACCGCCGGCGGGAGATTCGGCCACAACGACGTTGACCGAGCAGATCGAACTGGCGCGGCTGGTGGACCTGGCGGCGGCGCGGCTGCGACTGAACATCGAGTACGACGCCGCGGTACTCAAGGGCACGGCGACACTGCGATTGGGCGCGGGCGTCAATGACAGTGAGTTGTGGGAACTGACCAATCAGCTGCTGGCGGTGCGCGGGTTCACGACGGTTCGAGCGCCGGGGCTGGAAACGATGAGCGTGGTTCGGATTTCGGACGCGGCAGGGGCGGCGCGTGTTGAGCGGGGAGATCTGCCGGCGCTGAAGGCCGGCTTCTCGCTGGTGCTGCTGCCGGTGCGTCACCGGGCGGCGCGGGACCTGGTGGATCCGCTGAAGGCCGTGATGAGCAAGACGGGCGCGACGGTGGTGGATGTCGGCGGACGATCGCTGTTGCTGGGTGACCTGACGCCGCGGCTGGAGGGAGTGCTGACGCTGGCCACGCGCCTGGACGTTCCGTCCGACGGCGTGGTGGTGCACGAGCATCGGCTGGCGAACATGTCGACGGCGCAACTGGTGGCGCTAGTTACGCAGGTGGCGAGCAAGCGCGACGCCGTGGCGTCCAGGCGTTTGCCCGGGGAGGTGATCGCGGCGGGCGGCGCGGGGTCCGTGCTGGTGATCGCTCCGGTGGAGTACCTGGAAGAATGGCGCGGGCTGATCGAGTCGCTGGACCGCAGGGAGCCGGTTCGGCGTGAGAGCTACACAGCGCGGGGTTTTTCAGCGCGGGACGTCGCGCGGTTGATCGAGCAGGCGATTCGACACGGTGAGCCGGGTCAGGCGGACGATCGGTTCCGGGTGACGGTCGATGACCTGACCGACACGCTGATGGTGACGGCGACGCCGGCCCAGCACGAGCAGATTGCGGGGCTGATCGCCCGGCTGGACGCGGTGCCACCCGCCGAGCGGCGGCCCGTTCGTTCTTTCGTGGTTCGCAACCGGTCGGTGGTTGAGCTGGCGTCGGTGCTGCAGCGCATGCTTGCGACGGGCGTGCTGGAAGCGGCGGATGGAGGTGGATCCCCCGGCTGGTCCGCGCGCGGTGCGTTCGATCCCGGCCTGCCGTCGTCGCCGCAGCCGTCGCTCGTGACGCCGTCGCCGGGTGCATCGCCGTTGGTTCAGCCGAGTTCCGCAGCGGGGGCTACGGATTCGGGATCCGGCAAGGTTGAGGCTGCAGGGGCTGGGCGCGGGGCGCGGATCGGCGGGTCGTCGCCGGTGTCCATCACCGCGGACGAAGGTACGAGCACGATCATCGCGATCGGCGAAGCGCGGGCGTTGTCCCAGTTGGAGTCGCTGATCCGGACGCTCGACGTGCGACAGCCTCAGGTCATGCTCGACGTGTTCATGGTCAGCTTGACCGACAACGAGACGCTGAGTCTTGGGGTAGAGCTGGAACGGCTCCGCATCAGCGGCTCGACGGCGGTGAGGCTTTCGTCGCTGTTCGGGCTCTCGGCGCCGTTGGCGACGCCGTCGGGTGCGAGCAGGGCGGTGCCGGAAAGCGAGGGGTTCAACGGTGTTGTGCTGGACCCGGGCGACTTCAGCGTCGTGGTCAAAGCGCTGGAGACGGTGAGCCAGGGGCGAAGCGTCTCGTCGCCGCGCCTGCTCGTGACGAACAACCAGGCCGCGGTGTTCAACTCGGTGCTGCAGCAGCCGTTCGCGGCGTCATTCACGAGCGGGGGCAGCACGGTGCCGACGACGTCGTTCGGCGGGACGCAGGACGCCGGGACGCAGGTGAGCGTGAAGCCGCAGATCGCCGAGGGCGACCACGTGCTGCTCGACTATTCGATCTCGATCAGCTCGTTCACGGGCGCTGCAGCCTCGGCCAACGTTCCCCCGCCCAAGCAGTTGAACAGCATCAGGAGCACGGCGGTGGTGCCGGACGGGTACACGGTCGTTGTCAGCGGGCTTGAGCTGACGACCGACAAGTCGGGCGCGAGCCAGGTCCCTCTGATCGGGCGGATCCCGGTGCTCGGGGAGTTGTTCAAGAACCAGACGCGGGATGGGGGCCGGACGAGGTTCTACGTGTTCATCCGGGCGAACGTGCTGCGCGGCGGTTCGTTCGAGGCGCTGCGCCACCTGTCCGAGACCGATGGGCGAGGCGCGGGCCTGGCCCCCGACTGGCCTTCGAACGAACCGCTGCTCGTGAAGTAGGGAGACCGAAGGTGGCGAGCGTGTTTCTTGATCGGGTTCCGGAGGCGTTTGCGCGGCGCCACTTGGTGCTTGGTCGGGTCGGTGACGATGGGGTCGAGCGGCTGGCGTTCGCTCCGAGCAGCGGTCGCGCGG
>JAHCJH010000191.1 GCA_026126345.1 Phycisphaeraceae bacterium
GCGGCGGCGGGGTCGATGCCCCGGCCGATGAGCGGCCCGAAGTCGGCCGCGGACTCGGAGCGGACCGCGTGGTCTGCCACGGCGACGCCGGCGCGGTCCGCCGCGGTGGCGATGGCGGCGATGGCCTGCGGGTCCGGCGCATCGGGCAGGGCGAAACTGAGGACGGGCCTGGGGCCGGCCGAGGCCCGGGCGACGTCGGCGGCGAGGGTGATGGCCTGGACAGAGGCCGCAACGGCGCGATCGACCGTGGAGGGCTGCGCGAAGTGCTCGCTCGGGATCCAGAGGTCAACGCCCGAGCAGGCCAGCCCGGACCGCTTGAGCGCGGCGGCGATCTCGGCGCGGGCGGAGCGATCGAGTTCGCGGGCGCGCATGCCCGGCAGCGTGCCGTCGAGGTGCACGCCGGAGCAGCCGGACTGCGCCGCGGCGGCGCACGCGGCGCGGAACAGCGCCGCGGGATCGGTCGTTGGGCCGCCGCCGGGGTGGAATCCGGCGATCGCGAGGCTCAGCGGCGGTGCGGCGAAGGGGACCATCGAGGGGATTATGGCGGGTCGGGACTACCATCGCGCATGAGCCGAACGCTGGCTGTCTGCCACACGGTGCACGTGCTGAGCCTGGCGGTGTGGCTGGGCGTGACGCTGATGACCGGGGCTGCGGCGGGGATCGTGTTTCCGACCGTCAAGGCGATGGGGCCGACGGCGCCTGCGTTCGCGGCGTATCCGAATGACGCGGGGCAGCACGGGCTGATCATCGCGGGGAAGGTGGCTTCGCGGTACTTCCTGGTGCACGACGTGGTGCAGTTCGTGTGCTGCTCGGCGGCGTGCGTGACGCTGGGAGTGATGCTGGCGGCGTCGCGCCGCAAGGGCGGCACGCCCGCGGCGGCGATGGGCGCACGCGTGCCTCTGGCGGCGCTGGCGCTGACGCTGGTGGCGTACCAGTTGTTCGTGCTCGGGCCGGAGATGATGACGAACCTGTCGCGCCATTGGGGCGCAGCGCAGGCCGGTCGGATCGACGAGGCGCTGGCCGCCAAGGCGGCGTTCGACGCGAACCACCCGATCGCCACCTGGGTGATGGCCGGCACGGCGGTGATCGTGCTGGCGCTTCTGGTGCTGGCGGCCTGGCCGGGAGAAGTAGAGGCGGCACGCACCGGGGCCGCGAAGCAGGTGAAAGCCGGGGAAGCGCTCGAGCGACCGGCGCTGCTGAAGGGAACGGGGGCGTGACGGCGCGGGACGGAGATCTGCCGTTCCCGCTGCCGCGCGTCTCGCCGGCGGCCCGGGCGCGGGCGGCGCGGCTGCTCCGTGCGCTGGAGCGGCACTATCCCGATGCGCACTGCGAACTGGTGCACCGCTCGCCGCACGAACTGCTGGTGGCGACGATCCTCTCGGCCCAGACGACCGATGCGGCGGTGAACAAGGTAACGCCCTCGCTGTTCGCGGCGTTCGCGACCCCGGCGGACTACGCGCGGGCGACGCCGGAGCAGATCGAGGGGTACATCCGGTCGATCGGATTGTTCCGGAACAAGGCCAGGGCGGTGCACTCGGCGATGCGGGACGTGGCCGAGCGGTTCGGCGGGCGCGTGCCGAGGACCATGGAGGAGCTGCTGACGCTTCGCGGCGTGGCGCGCAAGACGGCGGGGGTGGTGCTGGGCAACGCCTACGGGATCAACGCGGGGTTCGTGGTGGACACGCACGTGCACCGGCTGGCGCAGCGGCTGGGGCTGGTGCCGCGGGGCACGAACGTGGCGCAGACCGAGCGGCGGCTGATGGCGTTGTTCCCGCGGGAGTCGTGGTGCATCGCGGGGCACCGGCTGATCTTTCACGGGCGGCGAGCGTGCAAGGCGCGCCTGGCGTGCTGCGGTGGAGAAGGAGGGCACCCGATCTGCGCCGAGTTCGGCGCGGCGTGCGAGCTGCGGGTGAGCGCGCCGAAGGCCGGGGCGCGGCGGAGCGGGGCGTCGGGATCGGCGCGCAGCGAAACGGGGTCCGGCGGCGGGCCGAAGCGTCGGGGTGGGTGAAACGGGGAACGTGCTCGGCAGGAGTCGAACCTGCAACCTTCGGCTTCGGAGGCCGACGCTCTATCCAATTGAGCTACGAGCACAGGGCTCTTGAGGGCGGATGCTACGATCGGCCCGCCCGGATGGCAATGCCCCGAGGCGAAGGATGGCGACTTCCAGCGATCAACACGGTTCGGGGCCCGGGGTTCAGGGGACGCCGCCGGCCCCGTTGTGGGCGGTGCTGGCGTTCGTGTGGATGAACTCGTTCTCGTCGGGAACGACATTCAACGGCATTTTCTTCATCACCGACAAGGCGTACGGGTTTGGCGAGGGGGCGAACCTGCTGCTGGGCCTGCTCATGGGGGTGACGTACATCGTCGGGGCCCTGAGCGCCGGGCCCACGCTGCGCGCGGTCGCCAGGGGCGGCGGGCTGAGCCCGCGGGCGGCGCTGGCGGGGATCGTCGTGGCGGCGGCGGCGCTGGGGATGCTGCCGGTCGCGGCGTGGTACCTGACACCGGAAGCGTCGCGGGCGGGCGCGGCGTGGTCGATCTGGGTGTTCGTGGGGCTGTATTCGGGGCTGACCGGCGTGCTGTGGCCCATCACCGAGTCGTTCCTGGCCGGGGCAAGGACCGAAACCCAGCTACGGACCGCGACGGGGCGGTTCAACGTGGCGTGGAGCTCGGCCCTGGTGGTGGCGCTGTGGTCGATGGCGCCGTTCATCGAGCGGAGCCCGCTGGTGTCACTGGGCATCGGGGCGGCGGTGCACGCGGCGTCGGGCCTGCTGCTGCTGGCGCTGCCGTCGCGGCCCGGGGCGCACCCGCACGGGCACGCGACTTCGCCGCCGGAGAGCTACAAGCGACTGTTGGCCGTGCACCGAGTGCTGCTGCCGGTGGCGTACACGGTGATGTACGCGCTGTCGCCGGTGCTGCCGTCAATCCTGACGCAGTTGAAGGTTGATCCTTCGTGGAAACCGCAGGCAGCCTCGGTGTGGCTGGCGGCGCGAGTGGCGACGTTCTACACGCTCAACCGCTGGCACGGGTGGCACGGGCGCTGGCTGACCGCGACGTGGGGTCCGGCGCTCCTTTTGGTGGGCTTTGCGCTGGTGCTGCTGTCGCCGATGATGCCGGCGGCGCCGGTGGCGGCGGCGATCGCAGGGCTGGGCCTGTTCGGAGTCGGGGCGGCGTCGATCTACACGGCGGCGCTGTACTACGCGATGGAGGCGGAGACTTCGCAGGTGGACGCCGGGGGGATGCACGAGGCGATGATCGGGGTGGGGTACACGCTGGGTCCGGCCTGCGGCCTGGTGCCATTCGGGCTGGCGGCCAGCGGGGCGATACCGCCCGGGTCGGCGAGCGTGGGGATGCTGGTGCTGGTGGGCGGAACGTCGGGGGCGGGGCTGCTGATCGCCTGGCGGGTCCGCAACCGGGGGGGACCGGACGGG
>JAHCJH010000192.1 GCA_026126345.1 Phycisphaeraceae bacterium
GCAACGCCCAGCCCAACACCCAGCGCAGCGGGCGTCCGGCCAAAGGTCAGTCCCGCGGCTCATCGGCACGCCCCGCCAAGCACGCCCCACGCCGCGCCGAGAAACCCTCCGGCAAGCCCGCCGGCAAGCGCCAGGGCTCCGGCCAGGGCAAGGCCGGGCCGCGGCGTTCCGGCAAACCCGCGCCCAAGCCCGGCCCCAAGCGCGCCCAGGGCCGGCGCCGCCCCGGCCCGCGCCGCTGAGCCCGCCGGGCCCCAACGGCCGACAATCATCCGACCCGCATGACCACCGCCGCCCACAAGCCCCGCATCCTCACCGGCGACACGCCCACGCACACCGGCCTGCACCTGGGCCACTACGTCGGCTCGCTGGAGAACCGCCTGCGCCTGCAGGACCAGTACGACTGCTATTTCCTCATCGCCAACGTGCACGCCTTCACCACGCTGGCCGACAAGCCCGCCGACGTGCGGGCCAACACCATCGGCATCGTCAAGGACTGGCTCGCTGTCGGCCTCGACCCCGACCGCAGCACCTTCGTGCTTCAGTCGGAAATCCCCGCCATCGCCGAGCTCACGTTCCTCTTCGCCATGCTCATCCCCTTCAACAAGGTGATGCGCAACCCCACCCTCAAGACCGAGATCGAGACCAAGGGCCTCGGCGAGTCCTACCCCTTCGGCTTCCCCATGTACGCCGTCGGCCAGTGCGCCGACATCCTGGCCTTCCGGCCCGACCTTGTCCCCGTCGGCGAGGATCAGCAGGCCCACATCGAAATGTGCCGCGACGTCGCGCTCAAGTTCAACCAGATGTACTGCGGCGTCGGCAACCGAGTGGAGCCGCAGGACCACCAGAAGGCCGGCGGCCTGTTCCCCATCCCCCAGGCCAAGGTCGGGCGCGTGGCGCGCCTCGTCGGGCTCGACGGCGTCAACAAGATGTCCAAGAGCCTCAACAACGCCATCTTCCTCTACGACGACGCCAAGACCGTCCAGAAGAAGCTCAACCGCATCACCACCGGCCGCCAGAGCCCCACCGAGCCCGGCAACCCCGACAACATCCTCATGCAGTACGTTGACGCCTTCATCGGCGCGGCCGACCCCGCCCGCGCCGCCGAAATCCGCCGGCGCTACGCCGCCGGCGACAACATCGGCGACGGCCACGTCAAGGCCGAGCTCGGCGAGGCCGTCAACCGCCTGCTCGACCCCATGCGCGCCCGCCGCGCCGAGCTCGACGGCCCCCGCGGCGACGACATCGCCCTCTCGGTCATCCGCGCCGGCATCCACAAGGCCAACGCCGTCGCCGAAGAAACGCTCTACCGCGCCAAGCAGGCGATGAAGTTGGATTTTGGGGCGAGAGCACTCGCATCGCAGGGCTACCAGAGTCGCGACTGACCGTCGCGGGTCTTGCTCTTCGCTTCTTCCCAGAACTTCAGTCCCAGCGCCGACTTCGACGCGTACACCAGCCGGTACAACGGGCCGGAAGGTCCGCTGATTTGCTGGTCTCCGAAGTGCGAGTACCCAATTCTCTTCAATTGCCGGCGGTAGACATTGAGGAACAGGTCTCGAACCTTCGAGGCGCTGCGATCGAGAAGCGAACTCCAATCAGTCCGCCAATCCGATCCCTCACCGAGGAACCGGTCAAGAGGCGACTGCGGGTTCTTCAAGTAGTACTCCTCGACATTTCGAACGACATCGAAGGCGTCCGCGAATAGCACGAGCAAGTCCATGGCGCCGACAGCCGACAAGGCGCGAATGGTCTCGAACTTCACGTGCAGCGCCTCGGGGTCGATGAACGCAAGCCCCAGGCACGACTTGGGTAGTTCGTGGATGACCCGGTCCACCTGCGTATTGCAGTCACCAGCCAGAACGACGCACCGATCCGCGGCGGGCGTTTCGGCGAGTCGCTCCTCACACGCCGCCGCGTTCGCCTTGTCCAATTCGCAGGCGATGATCCTCGATAGCGGTTTCGGCGCATAAGCAGCGATCAGCGGCGACCCGGGCAGTCGTTTCAGAGTATCGCGGACGACGCAAACGCCCGGGCCCGCGAACAGATCGACATACGCGACGCCGCCCGGAAACCGGGGATTCCCCACCATCGCCGTTGCGGTGATCTGAACGTACCGGTGCCAGAAAAACAGCTTGTCCTCTGTCCAACCGCCGACCGAGCGTGTCGGCCGATGATCGTCGGTCGTGTACCGCTCACAGAGTCGCGACCATTCGAGTTGCGCCACGCCCGTCTCCCTCTGGAATGTCGTCCCATGTTCGCCCGCAAAGCAGTCGGCCGTTGCGCGACTTCTGCACGCCACCCCATTGCTTGAAGAAGAACGGAACTCCGCTCGCAAGGCACCGATCGCGAATCTGCTCGACCCAAGGCTCCTCCATCGGTCTGGCGCCAGGTCCGCTCTCGCCGCCGACGATCACCCAGTGAATGCCCTTCAGGGGCAGCCGCGGAATCGGACCGAGCAGCGGCTCGCACGAAAGGAACCGGATCGCCGCGGGCACGCGCCGAAGCGTCTCGATTCGATGCGTGTAGATTGCGCTCTCCACCGAAGTTCCCAGCCAGACGTTTCGCGGCCACGGCAGGTGTTCCGCGAGTTCGGCCGCACGTTCCGGCCGCTTGGTGAGTACTTGGAATTGATGTCGTGAGCAGTCCTGCATAACCCGGAAAACTCGACGAACGAACGAGAACGGAACGTCCTTGTGGAACAGGTCGCTCATCGAGTTCACGAAGATGAGTTTGGGCTTTGTCCAACGCCGGGGCAGCTCGAGTGCATCCTCGTCAAAGTTGATCCTGCCGGTGAACACCGGCCGACCATCCCGCGCGCGCTTCGCCGTTCCCTTGTACTTGGTGCAGCCGGTAGCCGCGCCGGCACACTCCAACCGCAGCGCCATCCGCGCGGCGTAGCAGTTGAGGCAGCCCGGCGACACCGGGGTGCACCCCGCCACCGGGTTCCATGTGGCCTGCGTCCACTCGATGGTTGATGCTTGTGCCATGAATTCGACCCTTGACGAGCGTAGTGAACAAAAGCCAAACAGTCAAGCCGGCAGTCCCGCTGCACGCTGCGGAGCTTGGGATTCGCCGCCGGCGGCCGTGCGTGGCCACTGGTCGGAATCTTCGGTCAGGAGCAACGCGCGAGTTGATCGAGCCTGCTCGACGGCCAACGACCGCGCTTCTGAGGAACGCTGGATACCACCAGTACACTCCCCCCATGGCACGCACGCACTCCCGCTCGTTCGGACCCGCGTTGACACTCGCCGGCGCGCTGGTCGCCCTGCCCGCGGCCGCCGTATCCGCGCAGCCAGCCGGCGCTCCAGCACCCGCGCCCACCCCCGCCGCCGGCTCGCCCATCCGCGCCGAGCCCGTCAAGGCCACCTTCACCCTCGGCCCCGAGTGGCAGCCGATGGACGCCCAGCAGATCG
>JAHCJH010000193.1 GCA_026126345.1 Phycisphaeraceae bacterium
CGCGTGCACCGTGGCCCAGGCGTAGCCCAGCTCGTACGCCGCGTCGAAGATCCGCTCGAAATTCGCCGCCATCTCCGCCGTGTCGTCGTAGGCGCGGCGCAGCTTCACGGTGCAGGGGATGTGCCGCGGCACCGCCTGGCGGACGGCGCGGAGGATATCGATCGCGCCCTCCGGCTCGCTGAGCCAGTGCCCCCCGCGGGCCTTGCGGTCGATCTTCTTGACCGGGCAGGCGAGGTTGACGTCGATGGTGGCGAACGACGAGCCGCCTTCGGGCGCGCCGGGCCGCGGCGTGGCCGGGCCCCCGTCGTCCCGCACGGCCCAGCGGGTGTCGCGGTAGTCGGGCAGGCGATCGCGCCCGTAGGCCAGGGCGCGGTAGTCGCGGTCGGGACGCGCGGCCTGTTCGATCATCTTGAGCGCGCCGGCGGCCATCTCGTCGGGGTCCGAGCCGATGATCTGGCCCGACAGCGGCTGGTCCTCGCGCCCGCAGGGCAGCGCCTCGGCCAGCAGCTCCAGGTCGGCCTTGTCGAAGCCGCGCCCGCCACCCAAGAGCATGCGGTCGAGCAGCGCTTCGGTGACGCAGAACGGCGCGCCGTGCCGGCGGGCGACGATGCGCATGGCCGCGTCGGAGTAACCCGCCAGGCCGGCCTGGAAGAACGGCGCGTCGAACCCGGGGACCAGGGCCGTGACGCGGGGGTCGACCCCGCCGGGCCAGCGGCGGCCCAGATCGCTCGCGAAGGCGTCGGGATCGACCGCTTCGACGCCGGGGGCGACGGCCGGGCTCGGGGCGGTGGCGTTGTTGCCGTGGCAGGCCATGCTGGGAGAAGGGTATTCTCTGGCGGCGTCGTTCCCCGGCGCGCTCACGACCCATCGACCGAGACTCCCATGCCCATACCGACCGATCCGATCCTGTCCCGTGCCGCCGCCCTGGCGCTGGCGGCGGCCTGCGCCGCGTGCGCTGGGTGCAGCCAGAACGCCGACATCACCGAGGGGCCGTCGTACCCCGAGATCCGCCAGGGCGCGACCCTCGACATCCACGTGGTGCGCGACGAAACG
Source organism: Phycisphaeraceae bacterium (assembly GCA_026126345.1). GTDB lineage: Bacteria > Planctomycetota > Phycisphaerae > Phycisphaerales > UBA1924 > JAHCJH01. The sequence goes on from JAHCJH010000193.1 coordinate 1,054, forward strand.
GTCATCGAACTGACCAACACCACCGCCAACACGATCCCGTCGTGCCGCATGTGGCTCAACCGCTGGTACAGCCGCGACCTGACGGGCCTGGGCGTCGGCCAGTCGGTCACGATCGGCCTGTCGGAGTTCAAGGACCAGTATGGCCGGTCGTTCCGGGCGGGCGGTTTTTTCGCCACCGAGCGACCCGAAACCCTGGTGCAGGCGCAGCTGGAGATCGAGGGCAGGATGTTGGGCCTGGTCGTCATCACCGCCACGGACCGGTGAGCGCCGGGGTCTTCCGTCCCGTCCGGGAGCGAGCGATGGCCAATGTGATCGTGGTCGGGCCACACCCCGACGACCAGGAACTGGGCATGGGCGGCACGATCGCCCTGCTGGCGGCGCAGGGACACCGCGTGCTGCTGCTGGACGCGACCGACGGCGAGCCGACACCCTACGGCGACCCGGCGACGCGCCGGGCAGAGGCCGCGGCCGCGGCGGCGGCGCTGTCTTCGCCGGGCAACCCGGTGGAGCGGCGGCTGCTGGGGCTGAAGAACCGGCGGGTGGAGCACACGGTCGAAGCGCGGCACCTGGTGGCCGGGGCCATCCGGGCGTGGCAGGCCGAGGTGCTGTTCGTGCCGTACTTCGAGGACGCCCACCCGGACCACCGGGCGGTGACGCTGATCGCCGAGGACGCCCGCTTCGACGCGAAGCTGACCGGCCAGCCGATGCCGGGGGACGAGGGCCGGCCGCCGATCTACCCCCGCTGGCTGTTCCATTACTACGCCACGCACCTGCGGATCGTGCCGCGGCCGTCGTTCATCGTGGACGTGACGGCGTTCGCCGATCGGCGCGACGCGGCGATCCGTGCGTACCGGTCGCAGTTCGAGGCGAACCCGAAGAACCGGGGCGTTCCGGCGATGGTGCGGACGGCCGGGGCGTATTTCGGGGGGCGGATCGGGGTGGGCGCGGGCGAGCCGTTCTTCGCGCGCGAGCCGATGGGGCTGACGGGGCTGGGCGCCCTGCCGCTGGGGTGAGCCCGCGGGAAGAAACCGACGGCGGGCGTTGTCGCGCGGCGCGCCGGCGCGGTAGGCTTGCGGCGTGAACCCCACGGCGGCCCTCATCGAGCCCGAGGTCGAAGAACTGATCCGTTCCGGGGCGTTCACCGAGCTGCGCGAGGTGCTGCACGGCCTGCCGCACGCCGACGTGGCCGACATCCTGAGCGACATCGACGCGGAGGAAGCGGCGATCGCGTTCCGGATCCTGCCGCGGGACGACGCGGGCCAGGTGTTCAGCTACCTGTCGCCGGAGAAGCAGGAGCAGATGATCGCCCGGCTGGGGGCCGAGGGCGCGGTGCGGATCGTCGAGTCGATGGACGTGGACGACCAGGCGCGCCTGGTCGAGGAGCTGCCGGCGGAGGTGGCGCAGCGGCTGATCGCGAGCCTGTCGCCCGAGGACCGCCGGCGCACGCAGGTGATCCTGGGGTACCCGGCGCGCTCGGTCGGGCGGCTGATGACGCCCGACTACGTGCGCATCCGCCCGGAGTGGACGGTGGCGCGGGCGCTGGAGCACATCCGCAAGTACGGGCGCGACGCCGAGACGATCAACGTCGTGTACGTGGTGGACGAGTCGGGCGTGCTGATCGACGACATCCGCCTGCGCGCGCTGATCATGGCCGAGCCGGACGCGACGGTCGAGAGCCTGATGAACCACCAGTTCGTCGTGCTCAAGGCCGACATGCCGCAGGAAGAAGCGGTGCTGGCGCTGCAGAAGTACGACCGGGTGGCGCTGCCGGTGGTGGATTCGCGGGGCGTGCTGCTGGGCATCGTGACGCACGACGACGTGGCCGACGTCGCGCAGCAGGAGGCGACGGAGGACATCCAGAAGATCGGCGGCGTGCAGGCGCTGGAGGACCCGTACATCAGCACGCCGGTGCTGGGGCTGGTCAAGAAGCGGGCGCCGTGGCTGGCGCTGCTGTTCATGAGCGAGCTGCTGACGACCAGCGCGCTGGGGTTCTTCGAGGACGAGATCTCCAAGGCCGCGGTGCTGGCGACGTTCATCCCCGCGATCATCTCGTCGGGGGGCAACTCGGGCTCGCAGGCCAGCACGCTGGTGGTGCGGGCCCTGGCGCTGCGCGAGATCTCGCTGGGGGACTGGCTGCGGGTCCTGGGCCGGGAGATGCAGTGCGGGCTGATCCTGGGGCTGATGGTCGGGTGCATCGGCCTGCTGCGGGTGAACCTGTTCGGCGCGCTGGGCTGGTTCCGCAACGACAGCCCGGAGCAGGCGTACTTCATGATCCTGTCGGTGGCGATCGCGACGACGCTCGTGGGCGTCGTGCTGTGGGGAAGCATCGTGGGCGCG
>JAHCJH010000194.1 GCA_026126345.1 Phycisphaeraceae bacterium
TCCACAGCACGGCCGCCACCGAGGCGGCGACGATCACGGCGATGACCAGCCAGAACCACTTCATAGGAGTATCCCAATCGTGATACCGGCAACTCGCCGCCCAGTTTACGCCAGGGGACGCAGGTTGCGGCTGACGGCCGTCGCATACGCCCGTGCCGCCGGGATGATCCCCGCCAGGCACGCCAGCACCATGGTCGCGCCCGTGACAATCAGCGCCCACCGCGCGAACACCGCCGGGTCCGGCCGCACCACCAGCCCGTAGTCCTCCAGCAGCACCGCAGACACCGCCTGCACGCCGACGAACCCCAGCACCACGCCCGCCCCCGCGCCCAAGAGGCCGATCACCGCCGACTCGCTGAGCACCAGGGAGAAGATGCGCGGCTGACTCGCTCCCAGCACCCGCAGCACCGCGATCTGTCGCCGCCGCTGCTCCATCGAGTTGTACAGCGCCAGCAGGATCCCGATCCCCGACGACACCAGCACCGCCGCCGCGATCGCCACGACGATCCGATCGATCGAGCCCACGATCCCCCAGAGGTTGCGGATCTCGCTCTGCACCAAGGCGGCGGTGAACCCCGGGTCCTGGCGCAGCTCCGCGAAGACCTGCCCGACCACCCGTCCGTCGCGGCAGCGCAGGTACACGCCGGTGATCTTGCGCTCCTCGTCGGTCAGGTTCTCCGCCGTCGGCTCGATCTCCGGCGCGCCGGTCTTGCGAGCCGCGTCGGCCCTGGAATCGTCGGCGTGGATGATCCACGTGGAGTCGAGGGTGATGAACACGGCGCGGTCGTGCGCCGTCCCCGTCGGCTCGAGCACCGCCGCGACCTTGTACGGGTGCTCGTCGTGGCTGTGGCCGTCGGGCCCCGTTCCGTGCGTAATGGCCACCGAGTCGCCCACGTCGGCCCCTGTCGCCCGGGCGGCGATCGCCCCGAGCACCACGTCAAAGGTGCCCGCGGGCGGCCCGCCGCGTGCGAAGCGGAACGGTTCACCGACCACCGGCTCGAACGTCGAGAAGAACCCCGGCCCCACGGCCATCGTCGGCATCCCACGGTACGAGTCGCCCTGCTGCACGGGCAGCGCCCACTCGATCCGCCGGTCGCCCGTCGCGAAGCGATCCCGGTACGCCGCCCACGTCAGGTACTTCTGCGGCGCCCGGGCGTAGTACACCGCCTCCAGCACGCCCGCCAGCGGGCTCTGGCCCCCGGCGGTCACCACCATGTCCATGTTCCCCGTGCCGCGTTCGAACGCGCGCCGGCTCGCGTCGCGCATCGCCAGCAGGTTCAGCATCAGCGCCACCGCCACCCCGACCGAGAGCACCGTGACGCAGGTCGAGAACAGCCGCGCCCGCAGGCTTCGCACCACGATGGACATGTCGTTCATCGCCACGCGTTGCTCCTGGTCAAGCCCCCGCGCCCGCCGCCGCCGGGTTCGCGTGCAGCGGCACCACCCGGGAGAACCGCGCCGCCATCGCCGGGTCGTGCGACACGCACAGCAGCGCCGCCCGCTCATCCCGGCACGCCCGCTGGATCAGGTCCATCGCGGCGCCCGTGTTCGCCGGGTCCAGCGACGCCGTCGGCTCATCGGCCAGCACCAGCGCAGGCCGGCAGGCCAGCGCCCGCGCCACCGCCACCCGCTGCTGCTGCCCCACCGACAGCGCGTCCGGCTCCGCCGACATCTCCCGCTCCCCCAGCCCCAGCGCCGCCAGCAGCGCCCGCGCCCGATCGCGGTGCTCCCGCCGCGGCAGGTCACTGAACATCAGCGCCAGCATCACGTTCTCCAGCGCCGAGAAACCGGCCAGCAGGTGGAACGTCTGGAAGATCATGCCGATCCGCCGCCCCCGAAACGTGTCGCGTGCCCCCGGCTGCATCGCGTGGATATCGCGCCCCGCGACGGCGACCGTGCCCCCCGTCGGCTCGATCAGCCCCGCGATGATCTGCAGCAGCGTCGACTTGCCCACGCCCGAGCCGCCGGTCAGCAACGCCTGCTCCGCCGGGGCCAGTTGAAACTCGGGGATGTTCAGCAGGTCCAGGGCCGCGCCGGGGTAGCGGAACCGCAGGCCGCGAACGGAAAGCGCCGGAGTGTCGGTCGGTTCGGAAAGCGGCATGGGTCGGTCCCGCAACAGTGTTGCAGGAGCGTAGCGGCCCGAACGCCCAGCGTCACGTCGTCGCGGGCCGCTGCGAGCCGTCCGCCAGCACGACTTGCCAGAAGCCGACGTCGGGCCACGCGCCGAGCTTGAACCCCGCCCGCCGCACGCGCCCCACGAACTTGAACCCCAGCCGCTCGTGCAGCCGTACTGAGGCCTCGCTGAGCAGCGTCACGCCGCCCATCGCCGCATGGAACGCCCGCGACCAAAGCGCCTCCAGCAGCACCGGGTACAACTCGGTGCCCAGCCCGCGTCCGCGCGCCGAGTGAACCAGGCACAGCCCGACCTCCGCCGGCCACCGGAACGCCTCGCACGGGCTTCCCGGATCGACAGGAGGTGCCCTATTTAGGGTATTGCACGTCTCTGCCCTCCCTAGTACTTTCCCTGAGTTCAAGCCCCGAGGCCTTCGTGGGCGGCTGGGGTGGTCTATGCGGCCGGGTGGCCGCGACATTCGGGCCCAGAGGCCCGGGAGAGCGAGAGAGAGATGCTGTACACGTTGTCCGTTCGTTCGAGCGTCGCCGCGGCGGTCGCGCTGGTCGCCGTCGCATCGCACGCCAGCGCCGAGACCATCATCCTGCGCAGCGGCCAGGTGAGCGGCGTTCCGGGCCTGCCCACGCAGATCGACGATTCCATGACGTTCGGGGCGGTCGCGCCGACCGGCCCGCTCAGCGGCAGCCCGTTCACCGCCGCCGACTTCAACGCCACCACCGCCAACCAGGCCCGAGTCGTCAACCCGTACACCTCGTGGATCGCCACGCTCCCGTTCGATTCCCAGGCCCGCTGGGTCGGCACCGGCAACGTCTCGCTGCCGTTCTCGGGCAATGACCTCGGCCAGGTGTCGACGACGCTCTACCGCGTGCCGTTCACCGTCACGACCGTCGGCATCACGGCGGCGTCGATCTCCATCGCCTGGGCCTGCGACGACACGCTCGGCGACCTGCTCTACGGCGGCGCCAATCCCGTCGGTGCCTACTTGCGCGACCCCTTCGGCAACGTCACCGCCCTCACCCCGGTCGCCGGCGGGGGCTTCTCCTTCCAGTCCCTGGTGCTCAACTACAACATCACCGGCGCGATCGGCACCGGCCTCAACGAACTGTTCCTCTACCAGCGCGACCAGGGCTCCGGCATATCCGGCCTCATCTTCAGCGCCGAGATCACCGTCCTGCCGACGCCCG
>JAHCJH010000195.1 GCA_026126345.1 Phycisphaeraceae bacterium
CACCCACGCGTGCCCGTTGCGCAGCTCGCCGTCCAGGGCCGGCACGCGCGGCGCCGTCGCCGAGGGCAGCGGCCCGGCCCCCAGCGCGCACCACGCCCCGAGCACCATCGCCAGCGCCATCGCCGCCGCGCGGATCATCGCCCGCCCCGGGGCTCGCCGCCCGCGTCCAGGTCCACCACGCGCGCCACGCCGAAGGCGCGGCAGAGCGCCTCGAGCCGGAACGCATCGTCGCTGATGCGGCCCTTGCCGTCGCTGAGGTCGGCCAGGTCCAGCGTCAGCAGCGCGCCGCTGGCGATGTGCGACACGCGCACGCGCGACGGCAGCGAAGGCCCCAGCCTCCCCGAGCCGCTGATCGCCACCAGCTGCGGCAGCGACAACTCGGCCGCGACCGTCGCGACGCCCTGATCGTCGAACAGTTCCACCATCTTCGGCTCGTACGTCGCGGGGTCCACCCAGGTGCGGCGGGTTCCGGCGCGCCCCGCGGGGGTCACGATGCCGAGCCACCGCCCATCGGCGGACCACTGCGTGCCGCCGCGGGTGGTCTCCAGCGGTGCGGCGCCGATCAGCCCCAGCAGGTCCAGGGGCGGCACGACCACGCCCAGGGACCGAGCCCGCGAGCGATCGAAGCCGTCGTGCCGGCCGGAGTACGCCAGCCGCTCGCCGCCGGTGAGGTCCAGCCACCAGTAGCGCTCGCCGTCGCACCCCAGCCACAGCAGGGTCTCGCTGAGCTTGCCCACGTCCAGCGCCACGCGCTGCGTGCCAACGACCTGCAGGCGGCCCTCGCCCTGCTCGCGCCGGCGCTCGCCCGCCTCGTTGACGAATTCGATCCGCACCACCGCCGCCGCGCGAAGGCTTGTCAGGGGCGCGATCCGCGCGTTGTACGCCGCCGCGGCCTCGGCGAAGGCCGGGGGCGGACCGTCGCGCACGATGGGCGGTCCGTCGTCCCGCGGCTGCTGACAGCCGCCGAGCAGCACGCCCGCCGTCGCCATGCCGGCGCCCAGGAGCGCCCGCGCCCGTGCGAACCAGCGGGCGGTCACGCCCGCGCCTCCGACGCCGCGGGGGCCGCGGGGGCCTCGGGGGCCTCGCCTCCGGCCGTGAGCCCCTCGAGTTCGGCGATCACCTGCGCGATGGTGGACTCGTCGAGCCCGGGGTCTGCGACCTCGATCAACGGCGGGCCGTCGGGCGGGCGCGGGTCACCCGCGCGGCGCAGCAGCATCGACGTGCCCCGCACGCCCTCGTGCAGCATCACCCGCCGGCGCACCATCATCAGCGCCAGCACGAAGCGCAGCCCCGCGCGGGCCGGCTGGTCGGCCGGGGTCTGCTCGAACAGGTCGAGCATGGTCTGATCGTCGAGCACGGCCCGGCGCGACGCGCCTTCCGGCGGCACCACCGAGCGCCAGAAGCCGACCAGCCGCTGGCGCTCGACCGGGCGCGGCCCGGCCTCCCACGCCTCGACGCTGTAGTCGCGCCGCTCGACGCCGCCGGCGTCGGTCTCGACCAGCGCCGCGACGAACCGCTCGCCGAGCCGCAGCGGCCGCTGCGTGGCGCTGCAGACGCGATGGGCCTTGCCGATGGGATACGCCGATGCGCCGAATCGACTCATGCGCAGAGTCTAATCCCGCCGCGGCGCGCCCGCCTCAGCGGCACGTCAGGCGGAAGAAGCGTTCGCCGGTGCCCTCGGGCCCGACGGCGAAGTCCATGGTCTTGCCGCAGGCCGGGCAGCGCGCGCAGTAGCCGTCGCCCGAGCCGTTGCGGTAGACCCGCACGTACTGGTTGGCGCACGCGAAGTAGACCCGCAAGTAGGGCCGGCCCCGCAGGCCGGGACCGCGCGAATCGACCGGGTCGGGCGCTCCCGCCGGTTCCGGCGGGCCCAGGAGCGACACATCCACGATGTCCCGGCGGGGCTGCATGACCCGTGGTCTATCGGCCTTCCGAGGCCGGCGGGTACGGCTCGGCGGGCGTCGGCTTGGGGCGACCCCCGGTTTTGCACCGATTGGCCGGGTTATCCCCGAAAGGCGTTGCTTCCGGGGAGGTTTGCCCGATATGATGGGGGCCAACGAATCTCCGCCGGGGTCTGACCACGAAGACGCACGGGCAGACGCCGACGGCGGTCGGTGCCGCGATCCGCTCACACGATGACCAGCGCGCTGACCATCCTGCCCGATCCGCCGCCGCCGCCGACGCCGATCGGCCTGATCGCCGGCGGAGGGCGGTTGCCGATCGTGGTGGCCGAGAGCCTGCGCGCCGCCGGGCACCCGGTGCACGGGCTGGGCCTGCGCGACCAGTACGACCCGATGCTGCCGACGCTCTGCTCGTCGTTCCAGACCGCCGGGCTGCTGAAGGTCGGCTCCTGGGGCCCACTGCTTCGCAAGAGCGGCGTGTCGCACGCGGTGATGGTCGGCCGGGTGGACAAGGCCAAGGTGATGTACGACCCGTGGCGCATCGTGCGCAACCTGCCGGACTACCGCATGATCTCCGGCTGGGTCCGCAACCTGCGGCACGACATGCGCTCGCACAACCTGCTGCGCTTCGTGGCCAACGAACTCGAGCGCACCGGCGTGCACCTGCTCGATTCGACCGTGCCGATCCAGGACCAGATGGCGGCGCCCGGCGTGATGACCGCCGCCCAGCCCACCGACGGGCAACGCTCCGACATCGCCTTCGCCTGGCCGCTGCTGAACGAGCTGCTGCGGCTGGACATCGGCCAGGCGATCGCCGTGCGCGAGCGCGACGTGATCGCCGTCGAGGGCGTCGAGGGCACCGACCGCATGATGAAGCGCGCGGGCGAGCTGTGCCGCAAGGGCGGCTGGACGCTCTGCAAGGGCGCCCGCGCCGGGCACGACCGCCGCTCGGACGTGCCGACCGTCGGCGTCGCCACCATCGAGAACCTGCACAAGGCCGGCGGGCGCTGCCTGGCGCTGGCCGCGGGCGACGTGATCATGGTCGACAAGTCCGAGATGCTCAGCCGGGCCGACGAACTGGGCATCTGCGTCGTCGGCGTTCCCGCCGCGACCGTGTGACCCCGGCCGTGACCGGGCCGACGCCTCCAACCAACCCCTACGTCTCCCGAGGCGGGCTGAAGCTGCGCCACGCGCTGGAGCGGTTCGGCCTGTCGCCGGCGGGGCTGCGGTGCGTGGATGTGGGGTGCTCGACCGGCGGGTTCACCGACTGCCTGCTGCAGGCCGGGGCGGCGCACGTCACGGCGATCGACACCGGCTACGGCGTGATCGCATGGAGACTCCGCACCGACCCGCGGGTGACCGTGCTGGAACGCACCAACGCGCTGCA
>JAHCJH010000196.1 GCA_026126345.1 Phycisphaeraceae bacterium
GATCTCGACCGAGTAGATTCCAGAGTCAGTGGGCGAGACGGAATCGATGGTGTGGGCCGGCCCGGTCCCGAGGGGAATCGCGTTGCCGTTCTTTTTCCATTGGTACGTGAGCACCGCTGCGCTGGTCGCGGAAACGGAAAACGCTACGGGGTGCCGGTACAGCACCGTCTGGTCCTGAGGAGCCTCGGTGACCTGCGGCCCATTGGTCACGGTGAGTTCCCACGTATCGTTGCGCGGGCCCGTTGCGTCCCAGCCACCGAAGAGAACCATGACTCCTCGAGCCCGGTCGAACGCCATGCCCGGCATGGATCTTGGAGAAGGTCCGGTTGTCGCCCGGCGCACCCAACCGCTGGCCCCGTACTCCCACGTTTCTCCGTTGTTCGAGCCGAACCCCTCCCCACCGAATGTGACGATTGCATTTCGGGCTGTGTCCACCGCAGCGGCATGACCGGTCTCGAAGTTCGGTTGAGGATTCTGGTTTGTCATCGGGGCAGCGCCGGGCATCACGACGTTGCCTCCAAAAGTTCCCCCGGACCCCATTCCACCGATCGACACCCAGCTGTGCCAGGGCGACCACAACAGGACGTTTCCGATACGTCCCATGGAGAATTGCCCGTTGTACGCGTCAAGCCAGAACGAGCCAGTCCATTGCCGGAACGACGTGATCAACAGGCCGTCGGCGTCCAACCCGCTGGCAAGCGCGATCGTGCGTAGGTATGAGCTGTACGCGATGCGCCCGCCGACTCTCCCGAGTTGACCCGGGTAAGCGCGGGTGGTAATGCCCCCATTGTCTGCCAGTTCAATGAAACCATCAGGTCCGAAGAACATCGCCACGCGACGCTGCTCATCGAACGCGACCGAACTGTCCGGCCCGAAGGCGACTGGACGATTGAAGCCACATCGGTTCGTCCATGTTGTGCCATCCCACTCCCAGACACTTGCCAGCCCTTCGCCGAGACCGATTCCGCCGGCAAGTTGGACACGCTGCCGACCGGTGTCGTACCACATGAACGGCGCGTACACGCCCGACGGGTAGCCAGAACTTGGCCCGGAACTCCCCGGGTTCTTGAGCACCCAGGTCACGCAACTCGGCTGACCCATCGCGGGAACAGCGAGCAGCAGAAGGCAAGCGGCAAACATCGATCGGGAAAGCCGCAACGACAACGAGTTGGTTTTCACCTGAGTGCCCCTTGCTCACCACCACACGCCGCTGAGACTACCGCGCCGTGCGAAGCCGTCAAGCCGGTTTGCCAGCGGCAATTGGGCATTCCGAGGCGAGTTAGCACGGTACTCCTGAACGCTGACCACCACCGGCGAGTCCACCCTATCCTCGATCGTGCCCGAACTGTCCGTCTTCCCGAACGAGTCCGTCACCTACGCGATCGTCCATCAGGACGAGCACGTTCTGGTGATCGACAAACGCTCGGGGCTTGTCACGCAACCGGGCAAGGGGCACGAGACCGACACGCTGCTCAACGGCCTGTACGCCCGCTTCGGCACGGCCCTGCAGCGCCTGGGCAAGGCACGCGACTTCGGCCTGCTGCACCGCCTGGACCGCGAGACCAGCGGTTTGCTGGTCGTGGCGCTGACGAGCATCGCGTACGACGGGCTGCGCCGGGCCTTTGAAGGGCGCGAGGTCCGCAAGTTCTACTGGGCCATCGTCAGCGCTCCGCCCAAGCGCGCCGAGGGGGTGATCGATCGGCCCATCATCGAATCGACGCCGCGGACCGGGGAGAAGAAACTCGCCCGCATCGGCACGGGCGCCATGTCCAAGCCCGCGGTAACGGCGTACCGCACCCTGGCGACGGGCCGGGGCGGGGCGCTGCTGGAGTGCCGGCCGGTGACCGGACGGCTGCACCAGGTGCGGGTGCACATGGAGTCGATCGGCTGCTCGATCCTGGGCGACGGGCTGTACGCGCCCCCCCGGCTGGCGGCCGCGGCGCCGCGCCTGGCGCTGCACGCCCACCGCCTGGTGGCGACGCACCCGGTGACCGGGGCGACCATCGACGCGCACAGCCCCTTCCCGCGCGACCTGCGGCCGCTGCTCAAGCGGCTGCAACTGCCCCGGCCGGAGTGAGCCGCGCCGGCCCGCGGCGGCTCTACACTGGGCGGGTATGCCCGTCGCAGCCGCCGTCCACCGCATCGAAGTCGCTCCCAAGCCCGGAACGCCGGACCCGATCGGCGCCGCGGTGGCCCGCGATGCGCGGGCGCTGGGGCTGGCGCCGGCGTCGGTGTCGGCAACGCACGTGTACCTGGTGCAGGGGCCGCTGACGGCCGGGCAGGTCGAGCGGCTGCGGGACGAGTTGCTGGTGGACCCGGTGACCGAGCGGGCGACGATCGGCAGCTCGCCGGCGGCGGCGGGGGCGGCGATCGTCGAGGTGCACCCGCTGCCGGGGGTGATGGACCCGGTGGCCCTGAGCGTGAGCGACGCGGTGCGCGAACTGCTGGGCGTCGAGGCGCAGGTCGCCACGGGCTGGCGGTACGACATCGCCGGTCTGGACGCCCGCGCCGCCGAGCACCTGGCCCGGCGGCTGCTTGCCAATCCGGTGATCCAGCGCGTCGAGACGCGTCCGTACCACCCCGAGCGGTTCCCCGAGGGCAAGCCGCACGACCACGACGTCCGACACATCCCGCTGATCAACCTCAGCGACGAACAGCTTTCCAGGCTCAGCCGCGAGGCGCACCTGTTCCTCTCGCTGGACGAGATGAAGGCGGTGCAGGCTCACTACCGGTCGCTGGGGCGCGAGCCGCGCGACATCGAACTGGAGACCCTGGCCCAGACCTGGTCCGAGCATTGCGTGCACAAGACGCTCAAGAGCACGGTGCGCTACACGCCCGCCGCCGCAGGCCGCGACCCGATCCGCTGGGAGGGGCGCCCGGGGCACGAGCGCCACGCCGACGGCACCGTCACGATCCACAACCTGCTCAAGAGCACGGTCGCCGCGGCGACGTTCGAACTGATCGCCGAGGGCGTGGACTGGACGCTGAGCGTCTTCAAGGACAACTCGGGCGTGGTCGCGCTGGATGATCGGCACGGGGTGTGCATCAAGGTGGAGACCCACAATCACCCGTCGGCGATCGAGCCGTACGGCGGCGCGGCGACCGGCGTGGGCGGTTGCATCCGCGACGTGATCGGCACGGGGCTTGGGGCGCAGCCGATCGCGAACACCGACGTGTTCTGCGTGGCGTTCCCCGCTCGGTGGGCCCAGGGGCCCGGCGGGGCGGGGCGGCCGCTGCCGCCGGGCACGCTGCACCCGCGGCGCATCCTGCAGCAGGTGGTGGCC
>JAHCJH010000197.1 GCA_026126345.1 Phycisphaeraceae bacterium
GGACCAGCGCGCGGTACTGCAGCGCCTCATCGCTTTCGGGCCCGTGGTTGCCGTCGGGCGAATAGCCGCGCATGGCGATGGCAGGCGGCACGCCCGCCGCCGACAGGCGCCGGACGATCCACGCGACCATGGGCGTCTTGCCGGTGCCTCCCACCGAGAGATTGCCGACGCTGATCACGGGCAACGGCAGCCGTCGGACGCCGCGCCCGGCGTCGAAACGCCGGTTGCGTGCCCGCACGGCCAGGCCGTAGATCGGAGCCAGCGCCCTGCCCACCAGCGCCGGGGCGGGCCCGGACCGGCTCTTGCCGCCCGCCGGCTCAGCGTTCATGGCCGCCGCTCCCGCCGCCGCCGGCGCGAACCTTGCCGGCCAGTCCACGCGCCGCCATGCGATCGAGTTCGGCGCGCGCCCGGGCGAACAGGCGGATGTTGTTGGCGACGTCGAGCAGCGCCAGCACGAGCACCATGCTCACCAGAATCATGACCGACATCCACGCCAGCACGAACACGCGCTTGTCGGCCGGGGTCGCCACGCACGCGGCGTACGCCAACAGCGGCAGCGCCACGAGCATGAGCAGCCCGTTGGCCGTTCGGATGCGCCGCCGGCTCGACGGCATCGGCACCCGCTGGATCGCCAGCACATGGGCGGCGACGAGGATCATGGCTAGTGACACGATCGGCACCGTGGCCCACGGAGAGGCGATCGGCCCGTTGGTGGCCAGCAGCAGCACGGGCAAGGGTACGCCCCGGCCCGGGGCCTCACGGCGTGCCGGGAACAAAGCCGACCAGACGCGGCTCGATCAGCCGCATCGGCAAGCCCATCACCGTGGTGGGGTCGCCCTCGCAGCGCACCGGCCATCCCGCCCGTTGGATCTCTTCCAGGTTGTACCCGCCGGCCTTGCCCCGCCAGGCGCCGCTGGCGCAGTAGGCGTCGATCAACGCATCGGGCAGGTAGCTGAACCAGACGGTCGCCCGGTCGGTCAGGATCTCGCGCCGGCCATCGACGGCCTCGACCAGCGCCACGCCCGTCACCACCTCGTGCGCGTGGCCGCGCAGGGCGCGGAGCATCTCACCGGCGTGCACAGCGTTGCGCGGCTTGCCGAGCAAGGTGCCGCGATCCACGACCACCGTGTCGGCTCCCAGGAAAGTGGCGCCCGCGAGGTCGCGGCCTTCGCGCCTGGCCCGCTCGATCGCGCCGGTGGCCTTGAGGTAGGCCAGCGATGCGACCCAGGCCGAGGGGTCCACGCGCCCGCGAGTCAGGTCGGCGTCGTCGAACGTGGGCTCGACGATGTCGAAGCGCACGCCGCGCTGGGCCAGCAGTTCGCGCCGGCGGGGCGACTGGCTGGCGAGCACCAGCCGACCGGCCGGCGCAGGGGCGGCGGCCGGCGCAGCAAGAGCGCGGAATCGTTCGCCACCCGGCGGGGTCTGGCCCGGCACACCGTTCAACCTGGACTCCTTGACGAGCACGACCATTGTTCGCTCCGATCCGACGATCCGTTTCAAGCCGGCGCCGCGCCGCCGAGCCACCTCATACTCGGTCCACGGACATCGGGTTCTCCAGCGGCGTACGTTTGCCGCATGTCATCCACCGGCCGGGCACACCTCGTGCAGTCCGACAACGCCTGGGAAGACAAGACTGAGAACTTCGCGCGGATTTCGCGCCTGCTCGACGCCGCACCGATCGCGCCCGGCGACCTCGTCGTTCTCGTGGAGATGTTCGACACGGGGTTTTCCTTCAACCTCTCGAAAACGGCGGACACGGACGGCCGGACCCTTGAGTTCATCCGTGGCACGGCGGCGGGCCGGGGCGTCACGCTGCAGGGCTCGCGCACGGTCCTGGGCCCGGAGGGCAAGGGGCGCAACCGCGTGACAGTGGCGGGACCGGACGGGTCCGTGCTGTGCGAGTACGACAAGATCCATCCCTTCTCGTTCGGAAGAGAGGGGGAGCATTTCATCGGCGGCACCGAGGTGACGACGTACCGCTGGGGCGGAACGGTGGTCTGCCCGCTGATCTGTTACGACCTGCGTTTCCCCGAGGCGTTCCGCGCGGGCATGCGGATGGGGGCCGAGGTGTTCACCGTCCCGGCCAACTGGCCCGCCCCGCGCAAGACGCACCGCCGGGCGCTGGGCATCGCACGGGCGATCGAGAACCAGGCCTACGTGCTGTGCGTCAACCGCGTGGGGCAGGAACCTCCGACCCAGGGCGGCGGGGGCGTGACCTACGACGGCGGCTCGTACGCCGCGGACTTTATGGGCGAGATCGTGGCCGACGGCGACGACGGACGGTCACGGGTGCTGAGCGTGGGGTTGGACCTGCAAGGCCTGCGTCGCTGGCGCGAGAAGTTCCCGGCGCTGCGCGATGCGCGGCTGCTGGACCGGCCGGCGTAGGACGTTCGCTCACGCCACGCCGCCGCCGACGACGCGCTCGACCTCGTCCAAGCTGGTGCTGCCCCGGGCGGCCAGTTGCCAACCGGCCTGCAGCAGCGTGGTGAACATGCCGCGACCCACGGCGTTCTTGATCGAGGCGATGGTGGGATCCTTGAGCACCACGTCCCGAAGTTCGTCGGAGAAATCGAGCAACTCGAAGATCGCCCGCCGCCCCCGGTAGCCGGTCTTGAGGCAGGCGGTGCAGCCGACGGGGATGTAGACCTCGCTCTTGCCCTCGAGGAACTTGCCCATGCGCGTGGCCTGTCCCGGGGTGATGCGCACCGGGCGCCTGCAGTTTTCGCACAGGGAGCGCACCAGCCGCTGGGCCAGCACCACTTCGAGCGACGACGCGACCAGGAACGGCTCGACCTTGAGGTCCAGCAGCCGGAAGACGGCCGAGATCGAGTCCTTGCTGTGCACGGTGGAGAAGACCAGGTGGCCGGTCATGGCCGCCTGCATGGCGGTGCGGGCGGTTTCCTCATCGCGGATCTCGCCGACGAGGATCACGTCGGGGTCCTGGCGCAGCACCGAGCGGAGCAGATTGCCGAACGAGTTGCCCTTGGCGTCGTCGGCGGGGATCTGCGTGACGCCCTCGAGCTGGTACTCGACCGGGTCCTCGATGGTGACGACGTTGGTGGTGTCGCGGTCGATCTCGCGCAGGGCGTTGTAGAGGGTGGTGGTCTTGCCGCTGCCGGTGGGCCCGCAGACCAGGATGAAGCCCTGCTCCTTCTGGCAGGCGCGCTTCACGCGATCGGCCATGTAGGGCGGCAGGCCCAGCTCGATGAGCGAGCGCGGCGCGTTGGCGGCGTCGAGCACGCG
>JAHCJH010000198.1 GCA_026126345.1 Phycisphaeraceae bacterium
GTGACGGAGTCGTAGCACTTCAGCATTGAGACCTCGGTCGGCGTCTGGCGTGGGATCCAGTACCACTCGTGCTCGGGACGCGACGTGAAGCGCGTGGTCTCGCCGACGCGGTCGTCATAGATGCGGTAGTTGGTGATGTACGGCTGCTTGGCGAAAGAGGGCCAGGCGCAGAGCACGAAGGGGAACTGCTCGACCGTCTCCATCGGCTTGGCGAGATTGATCGACATGAACCGCCGCGACATCTTCGCGTCGGCCTCTGCCTCCGTGTAGTGCTGCGTGCGCCCGAAGTTGCGCAGGTTCCTGGTGAGCAGCTCGCGACAGCGCACGCGGCCCGAATTGTCGTTCAGGTCGTTGTGCACGAGGTTGACGTAGCGGGCGTTGACGCCCGGGTTCTTGGCGTCCTGATCTTCCGTGCGGTCGCCGGTGTAGTCCTTGTCGAAGACGTCGTGGTTGTAGACCAGCGCGTCGGTCGCGCCGGGGAAGAACTCGAGCAGCAGCTTCTCGATCTCGGGGTAGAAGACGCGCTCGACCTCGGCCGAATCGTAGAAGTTCGCGCACTTGGACTCGAGATGGGCCAGCGACAGGCCGAGCCGGTCCATGCATTCGGGGCTGGAAGGCGACAGGCCCGGGTAGTACTCGCCGATGCGGCGCGCGTCACGCAGCACATGCGGGAAATAGAGGTCGCGCCGGCGGTTGTCTTCCTCGTTCTTGCGCAGGCTCTTCGCCACATCGGCGCGCGCGGGGTCGCGCCACAGCGCGTTGGATGGCACGATGGAATAGCTCGGCCGTTCATGGACAGTGTAGGCCAGCGGCAGCGCCACGCCGCCGTCGGGGACTTTGAGGCTGTTCGACTCGCGAATGTACTTCACGCATTCGTCGTAGTCGCGGAAGGCCAGTCCCCATTTCGTCTTGATCGGGCCGGAGGGCGACTTGTCGATCATGTCGATGACGCGCCGGCTCTCGCCGCTGGCAATCTCAGCCAGCGCGTCCTCGATCGCCTGGGCGGTGCCGGCATCGCCGTCCCGGTCGAACGACATGTAGGACAGCCCGCCATGCGCCGCGACGGGCGGCGGCTGCCCCTCCGTGCGCTGCAGCGGCGGCACGTAGGCGGTCGAGGGCATCTGCGTGTCCGCCACAACGTTGGTCTCGGCGATCGCGAGCTGGCTCATGGCCCACCTCCGGTTGGTTCGCCTCAAGGTGGCATACCGCGCCTGTCTGTTCCCATGAGTCTTGGTCATGTGAACATGAGCCGCGCCATCTGCGGCGCCACGTCAAGGCGATCGATCGGTCGACGTGAATGCTTAGGAGCGTCCGACAGACGCGTGCCGGACGCGGCCGCCAATCGCGCCTACGGCTGCAGCCTGTACCCGCCCTTGTCGGTCACCAGGATCGCGGCGTTGGCCGGGTCCTTCTCGATCTTCTGGCGCAGCCGGTAGATGTGCGTCTCCAGCGTGTGCGTGGTGACGCCGGCGTTGTAGCCCCACACCTCGCCCAGCAGCTGGTCGCGGCCCACGGCGCGGGCGCCGGCGCGGTAGAGATATTTCAGGATCGAGGTTTCCTTCTCGGTCAGCCGCACCTTCTTCTTGCCGCCCTTCTCGACCAGCATCTTGGCGGCCGGCTGGAACTCGTAAGGGCCGATCTGCAGCACCGCGTCCTCGCTGCGCTCGTGCTGGCGCAGGTGGGCGCGCAGTCGCGCCAGCAGCACGTTGATGCGGAACGGCTTGGTGACGTAGTCGTTGGCGCCCGAGTCGAGTCCCAGGATGGTGTCGGCGTCGGTGTCGGCGCCGGTCAGCATCAGGATCGGGGCGCGCACGCCCTCGCGGCGCATCAGCTTGCAGATGTCGCGGCCATCGCCGTCGGGCAGCGCCACGTCGAGCAGGATGGCGTCGAACAGCTGCTTCTTGGCCAGCTCCAGCCCCTCGGCGCCGGTGGCCGCCTGGATGGTGGTGAAGCCGTCGTACAGCTCGAGCTGTTCGACCAGCACGGCGCGCAGCGAGGCGTCGTCGTCGATCAGCAGGATTTTCTTGCCCTTGGTCGTCATGTCCTGTCCCGGAGCGGTCGCGGCGGATACGCCGGCGGCGGCGCTGGTGGATGCGGCGGGGTGCGGTTGCATGGCCTTATACCATCGGGTCGGTGCGGGCGGCCATGATGGCCCGCGTATCGTCTCGATGCCCGTCACGCCTCTTCACGGTGTGGTTAGGAGCGACCACCCCCTTGCGGCGGCGCCCGGCCGCCCCCACCAGGGAAAGGGTGCGTCACAGCCCCATCAACCCCCTCAGCTGCGGCCACAACGGCCCGGCGGGGTCAAACAGGCGGTTGACGATGGAGAAATGATCGTCGCTCGGCGTCTCGATGACGGCACGGGGGGTGGCGCCGGCGGCCGCCAGCGCGGTCCCGTAGACACGGGTCTGGCGCACCAGCTCGGGCAGTTCGCCGGCGCCGACCGCCAGCACGGTGGGGGGCGCGCCACGGCGGATGTGGCGGATCGGGCTCAACGCCGCGGCTTCGGCGGGGTCCAGCCGGCAGGCGGCGTTGAGGTAGCAGAGCCGGATCGGCTCCAGGTCGTACAGCCCCGACAGCGGCAGGGCACCGGCCAGGGCGGCCGCCGGCAGGCCGCGCGCCGCCCAGTCGGTGTGCGCCAGACTGGCCGCGATATGGCCGCCGGCCGAATGACCGGCCACCACCAGGCGCCCCGGATCGAGGCCGATCTCGGCGGCGTGCGCATGCAGCCAGTCGACGACGGTGCGTGTCTGCTCGATCAGCGCGGTCATGCTGACGCTCGGGCACAGATCATAGGTGGCGGCGATGTACAGTGCCCCGGCGGCGGTTACCTGCGGCGCCGGAAACGAGTAGCCGTCCTTGTGGTTGCCCTGCCAGTAGCCGCCATGAAAGTAGAGCAGCGCCGGCCGGCCGCCTGCCGGCGCCGTCCCGGCCGGCCGGAACACGTCCAGCCGCTGGCGCGGCGAGGGGCCGTAGGCGCGGTCCAGGTCGGCCGGTACCTGCGCCCGCGCTGCCGCGCTGGCCGCCGCCCAGCGATCGACGAACTGCTGGAAGTGCGGCACGGCGGCACGGTTGTTGTAGGCGGCATCCAGCGCCACCTGGTCGAAGTCGCGGTAGATCAGGGTCATGCCCGGCATTGAGCGGATTTTGCCGGCCCTCTGCAACCGCTGCCCCCAGGAAGCGCGGCGGAAATGGCCCGTCCTTGCGCATCTCCGCCCGTTTCCCCCTC
>JAHCJH010000199.1 GCA_026126345.1 Phycisphaeraceae bacterium
TCGGCGGAGATGTCGGCCGCCTCGGATTCCACGGACCCCGGCCGCAGCGTCAGCACGTCGCGGAGCTGCGCCAGGCTCATCTCGGTCAGCCAGCTCTCGCCCGAGCCGATCACGTGCTCCAGCAGCGCTGTCTTCTGCTCGATCATCTGGTCGATGCGCTCCTCGAGCGTGCCCGACACGACGAACTTGTGCACCTGCACGGTGCGCGTCTGGCCGATGCGGTAGGCCCGGTCGGTCGCTTGGCTCTCCACGGCGGGGTTCCACCACCGGTCGAAGTGGAACACGTGGTTGGCCCCGGTGAGGTTGAGGCCCACGCCGCCGGCCTTCAGCGACAGCAGGAAAATGGGGCGAGAACCGTCGCCCTTCTGGAACGCCTGCACCATCGCGTCACGCTCCTTGGCCGTGGTGCCCCCGTGCAGGAAGAGCACCTCGCGGTCCAGCGCGTGCCGCAGCATCGGCGCCAGGATCGCGCCCATCGAGCGGAACTGCGTGAACACCAGCGCCTGCCCGCCGGCCGCCAGCACCTCCTCGAGCATCTCGATCAGCCGCACGCACTTGCCCGATCGGTTCGCAGGCTGCACGCCCGCCTCGATCGCCGGGTCGTGCTCGCCGCCGGCGTCGGGATCGATCGGCGCATCGCGGTCCTTCAGGAACAGGTGCGGGTGGTTGCAGATCTGCTTGAGCCGCACCAGCCCGGCCAGGATCAGCCCGCGGCGCTGGATGCCCTCGCTGTGCTCGGCCTGGCCGAGCATCTGCTTGACCGTCGCCTCGTAGAGGCTCGCCTGCTCGGGCGTGAGGTAGCAGTACTCGCGGGTCTCGACCTTCTCCGGCAGGTCGGTGATGACGCCGGGGTCGGTCTTGAGCCGGCGGAGCACGAACGGCTGCACCAGGCTGCGCAGGGCCTTGGCGCGGGGCTGGTCGCGGTAGCGCTCGATCGGCAGGGCGAACCGCGTGCGGAACTCGTGCGCCGTGCCCAGCAGCCCCGGGTTCAGGAAATCCAGGATCGACCACAGCTCGCCCAGGCGGTTCTCCACCGGCGTGCCCGTGAGCGTCACGCGCCGCGGCGCGTCCAGCGAGCGGATCGCCAGCGCCTGCTTGGTCCCGGCGTTCTTGATGTTCTGCGCCTCGTCCAACGCGATCCGCGCCCAGGGCACGGGCGCCAGGTGCTCGCGGTCCCGGTGCGCCAGGGCGTACGTCGTCACCACCAGGTCGCTGCCCATCGCCGCGTCGAACAGCGCCCGGCCCGTGCGCCGCTCGGCGCCGTGGTGCACCAGCACACGCAGCGACGGCGCAAACCGCGCCGCCTCACGCACCCAGTTGCCCACCACCGACATCGGCACCACCAGCAGCGTCGGGCACGGCCGCCCGCCGTCGGCCTGCGCCGTCCGCTCGCGCTCGTGCAGCAGCAGCGCCAGGAACTGCACCGTCTTGCCCAGGCCCATGTCGTCGGCCAGGCACGCGCCCAGACCGATGCGGTCCAGGAACGCCAGCCAGCTCAGCCCCCGCACCTGGTACGGCCGCAGCGACCCCACGAACTCCGCCGGCGGCTCGATCATCGGCATCTTCATCGCCGCGTCCGCCCCGGCGCCGCCCAGAACGCTCCGCAGCCAACCCGTTACCTCGAAGCCCACCACCGGAAGGCCCGTCTCGCGCAGGTCCGCGGCGTAGGCCATCCGCATCGCCCGCCCCACTTCGATCTCCCCGCCGGGGTTCTCGGCCAGGAACCGGGCCGCCGCCTGCACGTCCTCCGGCCGCACCTCCACCCACCGCCCGCCCACCAGCACCAGCGGCGAGCGGCTCTGCGCCAGTTTCTGGAACTCGTCGAGGCTCAGCACCGTGTCGCCCAGCGAGATCTGCCAGCGGTACTTCACCAGCGTGCCCAGACCGAGGCGCGTCCCCGCCGCGCCGCCGACCGACGGGGCGGCGCTGGGCAACTCCCCCGAATCGATCTGCAACCGCACGCCCAGGCGCGACTGCGGCGAATCCCACCACGCCGGGGCCGCGGCGGCGAAGCCGGCCTCCAGCAGCACCGGCCGGTGCTCGCGCAGGAACTCGTAGGCCTTGACCGTGTTGAGGCGGATCTCGCTGGGCGCGGCGCTGCGCAGGGCCTCTTCCAGCGGGCGGTAGATGCGCGCGGCCCGCCCCAGCTCGCCCAGCAGCAGCTCCTGCGGCTTGTCCACGCGCCGCCCGCCGGCGTTGGCCGAGTCGGTCGGCAGCAGCCAGATGTCCGCCGCGTCGATCACCACATCGGGCGCCTCGACCGCCTGAAGATGGAACGTCAGCGACCAGGCCAGGTCGGCCCCCGGCACGCCCAACGGTCCCAGGTCCGACAGGTCCACCGGCTCGTGCAGGCGCAGCAGCAGCCGCCACTGGCTGTCGGCGGCGCGGGTGTCCAGGGCGCCGATCCAGAACCGCACGCGCTTGATGAGTTCGCTGCGCTGGTCGCCCGCCGCGGGCAGGCCCGCGCGCTCGCCCAGCAGGCCGCTGAGCCAGGCAACGTGGGCGTCCTCGGCCGGCGAGCGGCCGTCGATGGTGTCGAGCATGGTCTCGGCGGTGAGCGTGCGCCGGCAGAAGGCGTCGGCCGTGCGCGACACGAAGTCCTCGAGAATCGCGCCGGGCTCGTGCTCCATGGCGTCGACGGCGGCCCGGGCCGAGCCGGGCATGAGCGCCGCGACGGCGCGGACGCGTTCGACGGTCGCCTCGTCGGCGAACCACGGCTGCCACAGCCCGCCGACCGAACCGTCGGCCTCCTGCACCACCGAGGGCACGAACCGCTGCTGCGCCAGCAGCCAGCGCATGAGCCGCGCCGCCTCGGCGAAGAACCGCACCGACGCGCCCGGGGCCCAGTGTCCCGACGACTCGCCGGGCGATGCGTCGAGCGCCTCCAGCAGCGCCGGCGCCTCGGCCGGGCCTACCTCCACCCCCGGCACCTCGAACTCGGCCAGGATCGGCGGCCGGCCCGAATCGTCGATCGTCGTGTGGCCCAGGGCGTGGGCCAGCGTGGGGCTGGGCATCGGCGATTCGCCCTGCACCGGCAGGCGCAGGCGCGCCGCGCCCGGCTGCGCTTGACACCCCGCCGGCAGCAGCGGCGCCACCAGCGCCAGCGTCCGCTCCGCCGGCGCCGCCAGCGGCCACGGCCCGCCCGGCGCTGCGTTGGGGACG
>JAHCJH010000002.1 GCA_026126345.1 Phycisphaeraceae bacterium
GGCCAGGCGGTTCAGCAGTTCCTCGAGCCGCATCAGACGCTCCTCCAGCCGGGCCATGCGCTCGTCGAGGCCCGACCGGCGCGTGTCCATGAAGATCTGGGGGTCGGCGGTGACGCCCGGCGGGATGACCGCCAGGCGGTCGCGCCGGGCGCGATCCATCTGCCGCTCCGCCTCGCGCAACGCGTCGCTGCTGCGGCGCTGGGCTTCCATCAGCCGCTTCTGCACCTCTTCCATCTCCACCAGGGTCTTCGGGGCGGCCGGCGGCTGCGGGATCGCGAACGACATCTGCGGCATGTCGTCGCTCTCAACCTGCTCCCACTTGCCGTTCATCATCTTGTCCTCGTCGAACGCCGACAGCGTGACGTTCAACTCCTTCCGCTGGCCCTCCTGGATCACCGACAACCGGACCGTGTCGCCCGGCTTTGCCTTCATGGAGGTGAGCACGTCGCGCAGTGTGTTCTCGCTGGTCACCGGCGTGTCGTTGACCGCCACCAGCAGGTCGTACGGCTTCAGCCCCGCCTGCGCCGCCGGCAGCCCCTCGGCCACGCCGGCCACCAGGATCGCCTTGCCCGGCTCGATCTTCAGGTGCCGCAGCAGCGCGGGGCTCGGCTGAGCCATCCGCACGCCCACCATCACCGGCGGCTTGGCGGCCTCCGGATCGAAACCCGCGAACGGGCTCTCCATCGGGCCCCGCGCGAAGCTCCCGCGGAACGCCGTCACGCGAGGACGATCATCGCCGGCCCGGCGCGAGCCCGCCGCGGCGTCCATGATCACCTTGCCCTGGTCGTCCAGCACGACGACGCGATCGGCGGTCACCGTGGCACGGTCGGCGGGGATGTCCTCGCCGTTCTTCTTCAGCTCGACGACCTTGCCGTCCTTCACCTTGATGAAGTAGTGCACGTCGTCGGTCCAGATCTGGTAATTCCCGGTGCGGGTCGGGTTGGCGGCGTCGTCCGAGGTCACGACCACCCGTGTTCCGCCGCCGGAAGTCTGGCCCGCGGGCTGCCCGAATTCGTTGACAACCTTGGCACGCTGGCCGGGCCAGGCCGACAGGCTTCCGGCGAGCGAGAGCACCAGGGCGATGGAAGCGAGCGTTGTGTTCTTCATAGGTCACCTCACGAAAGCACACACGGACAATCCGTCAAACGTTCCGTTCGTTCACATGGGGGCGTTGGCCGCAGGGGCCGAGCCGGGCGTCACGCCGGGCGAAGCCGTGGGCAGCAGCACCGGCCGGCCCGTCTCGTCGGTCCCCAGCTTGTAGAAGTCCTTCACCAGCGCCTTCTCGACGATCTGGCGCACGTACGTCACTTCGGTGCCGCCCTCGACGGGGCGCGTGTCCACCACGAACCGCTGCGGCATCTCGCCGACCACGGAACCGTCCTGCTGGCCGAGCCGCATGTACGCCGCGAGCGCGTCGGCCGGGCGGGAGAAGCTGCCCAGGCTCGCGTTGTGCCCGCCGTCCAGCGGGTTGATGTTCGTCGAGCCGGGGCGGACGCCGACGATCACGCCCACCAGCGACAGGCCCAGCACCGCGGCCACCGCCCACCCCAGACGCGCCGGCAGGCCGATGCGGCCGGCGATCGGCGCGCCGCCGGCCCGGAGCGAACCGGGCAGTTCCACCAGATCGGCCCGGGCGACCAGCGTCCGGACCTCAGCGCCGAGCGATTCGTCCAGGCGCGTGGCCTCGGCGAGGTCCGTCCAGACCGTCGCGTCGGTCGCGGCGATCTGCCGCAGCATCGTCCAGTCGGCGGCGCCGGCGCGCCCGTCGATGAGGCGGGAGATCAGCACATCGCGGTCGGTTTCGGGAATCGGGGTCATGGTCACCTCGCTCAGATGCGCGAACCGGCCGGATCCGTCAGGCGGCCCTGCGGCGTCGCCGCCAGCGCCCCGGTCTGTTCACGGAGCATGCGGCGGGCCCGGGCGATCCGCGTTTCCACGGTCGTTTCCGGCAGGTCCAGGATCGACGCGATCTCCCGGTACGACAGCCCCTGCACCGCCCGCAGCAGCAGCGGCTCGCGATACTCCTCGGCCAGACCCAACGCCAGCCGCATCAGTTTCGCCGCCTCGTCGCGACGGGCAGAGGCCTCGGCGGTGTCCTCGGACACGCCGCCGGTGGCGTGCTCGATCCGCTCACGCACCAGCCGCAGCCCGTTGTTGGAGATCACGTGCCGCCTTCCGGCCAGGCGCGCGGCGTTGATCGCCACCGTCCGCAACCAGGGCACAAACGCCGCGGCATCCGACACCGTGGAGATCTTGGCGACGACCGTCGCCGCGACGTCCTGAAGCAGGTCGTCCACGTCGACCGAACTCGGTTTGTGCGCGAGAATCACCGCGGCGACCCAGCGACGGTGCTGGTGCCACAGGGCGCGCAGCGCCTCGGCGTCGCCGGCGATCGCGGCGTCAACCAAGCCCACGGGTTGGTCCGTTTCCACACCGTGCACGACCACACTCTTGGATGCGCCGGCGGGCGTCCGCCGTCGGTTCCTGGTGACATTCCGCCGGTGATCATCGTCGAGCGGACGTGCCCAACGCCGGATTCGCGTATCCTCCCGGACGCCACGTCCCGAATGTTCGGTCGATGTTTGGAATCCACGCGTGCTCGGCAAAGCCATACAACGCAAGAACCGCGAGGCGACCATGGGCCTCGGCGAGCACCTGGAAGAACTCCGCAGGCGTTTGCTGTGGTGCATCGTCGGGCTGGTGCCCATCTTCGTCGGCGCGCTGCTGCTGGGCGATCGGCTGCTGGACCTGATGATCCGGCCCGTGCTGCGGGCGCTGCGTGAAGAGGGTCTGCCCGCGACGCTGCAGGCCACCGGCGTGCTCGAGACGTTCATGGCGTGGTTCAAGGTGTCGCTGATCGCCACCGTGGTTGTCGGCGGGCCGTGGATCCTGTACCAGGTCTGGAAGTTCGTCGCCCCCGGTCTGTACTCCAACGAGCGGCGCTTCGCGTACGTGCTGGCGCCGCTCAGCGCCGTGCTGACGGTCGCGGGCATCACGTTCATGTACTGGGTGATGCTGCCGGCCGGGCTGGCGTTCCTGGTGCACTTCGGCAACGACCTGGGCGCCGAGAAGATCGAGACGGCTCCCGTCCCCGAGGGCGTGGTGATCCCCATGTGGCCGGTGCTCAAGGCCGATCCGACCGACGCCCGGCCGGGGCAGGTCTGGATCAACGAGACGGTGCACGAGATCCGCGTCTGCGTCGGCACCGTCACCGACCCGTCGGGCAAGCAGGTGCCCGACATCCGCGGGGCGGTGATCACGCGCCAGGCGACCATCGCTCAGCAGTACCGCGTGCGCGAGTACGTCGACCTGTTCTTCGGGCTGGCGCTGGCGTTCGCCGTGGCGTTCCAGTTGCCGGTCGTCGTGCTGCTGCTGGGCTGGATCGGCATCGTCACGCCCAAGGGCCTCGGCACGTACCGCAAGCACGCGTTCTTCCTCTGCGCCGTGGTCGGCGCGGTGCTGACGCCCACGCCCGACCCGCTCAGCATGACCCTGCTCATGGTGCCCATGTACCTGCTGTACGAGGCGGGCATCATCCTGCTGCGCCTGCTGCCGGCCTCCCGCGTCGCCGGCGCCCGGGCCGAAGCCAACGCCGCCCAGGGCGACGCCGGCCCGGCAAACGATGCCGATTCCCACGGCCCCTGACCCGGTCCGGCAGCCTGTTCCGTTTATCCGGCCCGGGCGCTCCGTGACGGCGGCGCCGCCCGCACAACCCCGGTGAAGCCTCGCGACGGCCCGGCCGATCCTCCATCACCGGACCCGGCGCGTCCTCCACGCGCGCCCCCGGATCGGAGCCGATCGCGATGAAACTCCACGACATCCTCAAGGCGGCCCAGGACGCGGACGCGTCGGACATCCACCTCATCGCCGGCCACCCGCCGGTCATGCGCGTGCACACCGTCGTGACCCCGATGGACATGCCCGTGCTCACCCCCGCGGTCTGCAAGCAGTTCCTCGAGAAGATGGCCCCCAAGGAAGCGCTCACCCGCTTCGAGGCCACCAAGGACGCCGACTTCAGCTACTTCGCCGAGGGCCTCGCCCGCTACCGCGTCAACGTCCACATGCAGAAGTCCAACATCGGCTTCGCCATGCGCGTCGTCAAGACCAAGGTCCCCCCGCTCGAAAAGCTCAACCTCCCCGAGGTCATCGCCCGCCTCACCTACCTCCCCCGCGGGCTGGTGCTCGTCACCGGCGACACCGGCTCGGGCAAGTCCACCACGCTCGCGGCCATGATCCAGGCCATGAACGAGCGCTACGCCAAGCACATCATCACGCTCGAGGACCCCGTCGAATACACCTTCCAGTCCAACCGCTCGCTCATCGAGCAGCGCGAGCTCGGCGCCGACATGCCGAGCTTCGCCAGCGCCCTGAAGCACTGCCTCCGCCAGGACCCCGACATCATCCTGGTCGGCGAAATGCGCGACCTCGAGACCACCGCCCTGGCCATCACCGCCGCCGAGACCGGCCACCTGGTGCTCAGCACCCTGCACACCTGCTCGGCCGCCCAGACCGTCGAACGCATCATCGACATGTACCCCGCCGGCCAGCAGAACCAGATCCGCTCCATGCTGGCCAACACGCTGCAGGCGGTCATCAGCCAGACGCTCTTCTCGCGCATCGACCAGCCGGGCATGGTGCCGGCCGTCGAGGTGCTGCTGGCCACCCCCGCCGTGCGCAACCTCATCCGCGAGGCCCGCACCTTCGAGATCCCCAACGTCATCGAGACCAGCCGCGCCCTGGGCATGACCAGCCTCGACAAATCGATCGCCGAGCTCTACTTCAACGGCATGATCAGCCGCGAGGACGCGATCGCCTCGGCCAACATGCCCGACAAGATCGAACGCCTCCTGGCCGCCTGAAGCGAGTCCCTGACCCCATCCGCCCGAAAGAGACGCACCGATGGCCAACTACCGCTACCAGGTCAGGACCCCCGCCGGCCAAGTCCAGGCCGGCGTGCTCGTGGCCGACTCCGTCGCCACCGCCGCGGCGATCCTGCGCAACCAGGGCGGGCACGTGCTGCAGATCAGCCCGCTGGCGGGCGGCGCCGAGGCGCAGGGCTTCCTGGCCCGCCTGGCAGAGCTCAACAGCGGCAAGCCCAAGGCCAAGCACGTCCTGGACTTCACGACTCAGTTGGCGGTGATGATGCGCGCCGGCATCAACCTGCGCTCGGCGCTCGAGGGCATCGCCGACCAGACCGCCCACCCGGTGATGAAGAAGGTCATCCTGGCGCTCAAGACCGACGTCGAGGCCGGCAAGCCGTTCTCAGCCGCCCTGGCCCGGCACCCCAAGCTCTTCGGCCGCTCTACATCAACATGGTGCGGGCGTCAAATGTCGGGCTCGTTCAGCGAGATGCTCGACCGCATCGCGGCGTACATCGCCCAGGAGATCGACACCCGCAAGATGGTCATCGGCGCCGCGATCTACCCGGGCATCATCGGCACCATGGCCGTGCTGGTCACCGTCTTCCTGCTCACGTTCGTGCTTCCCAAGTTCAAGGGCGTGTTCCAGGGCAAGGAAGAGGTGCTCCCCTGGGCCACCAAGTTCCTGCTCGGGCTGTCCGACATGATGGTCGACCGCTGGCCCCTGTTCGTCGGCGGCGCGTTCGCGCTCATCGGCGGCATCTACGGTTTCTCCAGGACCGAGGTCGGCGGCTGGTGGTTCGACAAAGCCAAGCTCGGCCTGCCCGTGATCAAGAACATGTTCCGCTCGCTCTACATCTCCCGGTCGCTGCAGACCATGGGCCAGCTCGTCAACGCCGGCGTGCCCGTGCTCGACACCATCGCCATCACCGGCGACGTCTCGGGCAACCGCCTCTACGAGCGCCTCTGGCGCACCGTCTACGGCAGCGTCAAGCAGGGCAAGAAGATCTCCACGCCCCTGATCAAGAGCAAGCTGCTGCCCCAGGCCGTGGTGCAGATGATCTCCGCCGGAGAAGAGTCCGGTAAGCTCGGCGAAGTTCTCGACGAGATTTCCGCCTACTACGCCAAGCAGTTAAAGGACCAGATCAAGGCGGTCACCAGCATGATCGAGCCCGTCATGATCATCCTCATGGGCTCGGTCGTCGGTTTTATCGCCATGGCCATCATCCTGCCCATCTTCAAGATGAGTCAGATCGTCCGCTAGCCGATATCTCTCGCGGAGGGCCGTGCACCGTCGCGCGGCGTAACGGAGAGTCATCGCATGCGTGCACGACAACTCACCGCGTCGGGCTCGCAGGGAGCACCCGGAGGCGCGGCTCGATTCACGCGGCCCCGCGGCCGTGTCCGTCGGGCCTTCACGCTGCTCGAAGCCGCACTGGCCACGGTCATCATCGGCGTCGGCGTGCTGGCCCTCATCCAGGCCCAGGCCACCTTCGTCACCACCAACGAGTGGTCCACGCAGAACGCCACCGCCACCTACCTCTGCAACGAGCTGCGCGAGCGCATCCGCTCCATGCCCAGGCACGACCCCGTCAGCGGCCTCTACTTCGACGCTTCGAACGTGATCCGCGGCTGGGGTCCCGAATCCAACGAGACCACCCCCGTGGATTTCGACGACTGCGATGATTTCGACGGCGCCTCCTTCGGCGCCGGCGGAACATTCCCGGGGCCGGTGGACGCCCAGTGCCGCCTCATTCCCCGCATCGGCCTCAACGGCCAGCCCGTGGTCAACGCCGAGGGCGGGTCACTCCCGCTGGAGGGGTGGACCCAGACCGTCGCCGTGTCCAAGGTCGATCCGTTCAACTTCGCCACCGTGCGAGCTTCGTCCTACGTCCGCGCCGCCAGCGGCTCCACCCCCGCCCTGGCGGTCGATCGCTTCCCGCTCCGGATCACCGTGACCGCCTGGTTCCAGGGGCCGCACGACCCCTCCCGGCGTGAGATGGCCCGCGTCACCTGGATTCAGCCCTGATCGCGCCCCGACACCGATCCCCGACACGCTTCCACGCACCCCGCGAGGCACAGGACCGTCCCGATGACCCTTCACGCCGCACTCACCGCCCTTCGCTCGAGCCTGTTCGGCTCCCGCCGCCGGGGAGTCGTCAGCGTGCTGGCCATGATGTTCCTGGTGCTGTTCGGCTCGCTGGGCCTGGCCATGGCCATCGTGAGCAAGGGCAACCTCCGCACCGCCAGCACGCACCTGCACGTCACCAAGGCCATCGGCGCTGCGGAAACGGGCCTGGCCATCGGCGCCGCCCGGCTGGCCGAGGCCGCCTCACGCTTCGTCGTTGACAAGGGCGTGATCGACGCCCAGTTCGGCCGCAAACTGTGGGACGGCTCCATCACCGCTAGCGACTGCCGCCTGACGGTGCTCCCGCCTCCCAGCGGGCACGGCGAGTTTGGCACGCCCCGCGGCGTCGCCCAGGCCCTCTACAACGCCCACGCCGCCGACCAGAACGTCGTTACCTACTCCGGCGGCCTCACCCAGCCCGTCATCGGCGCCGCTCCCGCCGGCAGCAGTTCGGACACCTACCGCCTCGACGCCTGGGTCACGACCCCCGCGATCGCCATCGACGGCAGCGCCGCCGAAACCGGCGCCCGACCCGCGGCCTTTCAGTTGACCTACGCACCGCTCGCCGACGGCGTGACGATCCGAATCATCGCGACGGGCTTCAGCTCCGTCGGCGCCTCGGGATCGAGCTACATCTACGGCGGCGGCTCGGTGGCCGACCAGTCCCGCCCGCTCAGCCGCGTGATCTACCAGGATTTCAAGCTGACCAAGCGCCACCAGCACGCCATCGTGTCGCCCAGCCGCGTGCTGATCGGCAAGAACGTCAACATCACCGGCAGCATGGGCGCAGCCTACACCGACGTCGCGCGTCCGAACGGCGACCCGGCCGTGCTCAAGAGCGACTTCATGGGCCTGGACCCGGTGCTCGACCGCAAACTGCAGGATCTGTTCGCCGCCATCCGCCAGTACGACGTCGACGGCGACAACCGCCTGCGCGTCACGCACGCGGTCGAGGGCGCCGGACTGCCCAGCAACAGCAACGACTACGACAACGACGGACGGCCCGACAACGCGTTCGCCGACGCCACGCGCGACGGCTACGTCGACGACTTCGACGTGTTCATCAACCACTATGACCGCAACGGCGACCGCCGCCTGGCCTTGTCGGCCCCGCTCACCGAAGGCACGCCCGCCCAGGGCCAGACCCCCGAGTTCACCGCCGACGACGACCTCGCCCTGCTCATCGACTCCTACAACCCCGACCGCAACCGCAACGGCGAGTTCGGCTTCAAGGACGCCAACTACAACGGCCGCTGGGATCCCGGCGAGCCGCTGAACGACTACGACCCGTCCAACGCCACGTACCCCGACCGCGTGCTCGGCTGGCGCGACGGCTTCATCGACGGCAAGGACGCCTACGCCAAGGTGCACGGACGCCTGGTCTTCCGCGCCACGCAGAACGCCTGGAACGCGGCGCGGAGCCCGAGCACCTACCAGAACGTCGTTCAGGGCCCGATCGCCCCGCCGCGCGGCAACACGGCCACGCAGTTCGGCGCGCCCACCGACGTGCTCCCCGACATTTCGATCGACAACCTCACCGCCGCCCAGACGCCGCTCACGGCCCGGGCCGACGGCCAGTCCTTCAATGCGCAGGTTGCCGCACAGCTCGGCGTCAGCGCCGGCGCCCTGGCCACCTACACCGAAACCAAGACCAACCCCGCCAGCCCGCGCTTCTTCCGGGCCGACATGGACAACGCCGCGGCTCGCGCGCTCACCGGCCAGAACCTGTGGGAGAAGATGCCCTTCAACAGCCCGCAGTACTCCGACTGGTACATCCGCCCTCGGTACGAGAACATGGTCTTCCGCAACGTGCAGA
The DNA here is from genome assembly GCA_026126345.1 of Phycisphaeraceae bacterium. GTDB lineage: Bacteria > Planctomycetota > Phycisphaerae > Phycisphaerales > UBA1924 > JAHCJH01. Next base: position 8,804 of record JAHCJH010000002.1, read on the forward strand.
TCCCCGAGGGCAACAACGGCCTGTTCGTGAACTGCACGTTCGTCGGGGTCACCTGGGTCCGTACGTACACGCAGAACACGCACGACCTGTGGTCGCTCTACGGCGGTCTGCAGTGGTCGGCCGCCGCGGGCCGGCCCGTGCCCAACACCGCTCCGCTCGACAAGAGCGACTTCCTTCGGTACACGACCGGCCTGGTCACCGACGGCCCTCAGAACTACAGCTCGTTCGCGGATCCGCCGGTGATCTACGGCGTCACGCGCACCGGCGCCGCCCGCGACACCAAGCGCTACAGCAACAACATCCGCTTCCACAACTGCCTGTTCGTCGGCTCCATCGTCAGCGACACGCCCCAGGCGTTCACGCACGTCCGCAACAAGATGCAGTTCACCGGCTCGACCCGCTTCGCCGAGACACACCCCGACCAGCCCTCCAACGGCGACCTGAACCCGCGGCCCGAGGACCGCAGCGAGATCGCCAAGAGCAGCATGATGCTGCCCAACTACTCCGTGGACATCGGCCAGTTCAACAGCCCCACCGACACGTTCGTCGGCGGCCCACAGGGGCAGAACGTCCAGCTCGCGGGCACCATCATCGCCGGCGTGCTCGACGCCCGCGGCAACACCTCCATCGACGGCACGCTCCTGCTCACGTTCGCCCCCGTCGCCGGCGAGGGGCCGCTCCAGCAGTACGGCGTTCCCGTCGGCAACCCGGCGAACTTCAACGCCAGCCTCGGCTACTTCGGCCCCGCCGACGGCGAACTGGAGAGCCTCGACCCCCAGTCCCTGCCCATCGTCGGCGGCCGCAGGATCGTCGGCTGGGACACCGACGGCGACGGCCTGCCCGACGTCGGTCCCAACGACCCGCAGCCCGCCGGTTCCACGCCCGTGCCTTTCTACGGCTTCGGCAGGATCAACATCACCTGGAGCCCCGACCGCGCCATGCCCGACGGCATCATGCTCCCGGTCTCCGTCATCCCCGTCGTCGCCAGCTACCGGGAGCACCGGCCATGAACACCCGCGCACCCCGGCGCTCCCGACGCGCCTTCAGCCTGATCGAGATGCTCATGGCGTTCACCATCAGCGCCACGCTCCTGGCCGCGAGCCTGGTCGCGCTCGACGCCATGTTCAAGCGCTACACCGTCATCAGCGACTCGGCCAGCACCCACGTCATCTCGCGCGTCGTGATGCACCGCATCATGTCCATGATCCGCACCGGCAGCGAGTTCGGCCCCTACCCCGCGGACGTGCTCGACGCGTCCCAGAACCCCGCCGACTACACCCGCATCCAGTTCGTCAGCCGGAACGACGCCGAGACCGGCACGCGCCAGGTCACCACCATCGAACGCCGCGAGCCCGTCACCGTCACCCTCGGCGACGACCGCTACACGCAGCGCGGTCCGTTCGTGCTCTGGCTCGTGATCGACACGAACACCAACGGCGTCGTCTCCCGGCAGGAGCGGCCGTTGATCGACGGCGTGCTCAACGCCCGTTTCAACCTCGAGTACGAGCCGGGCCCGCGTCTGGTCCGCGCGACGGTCGACCTGACCATCGCGCCCCAATCCAGCCAGTACGCCAAGTACGACACTTCCTCCGGCGCCTGGACCATGATGGTCTACAACCCCGCGACCCAGTCGTGGGACGAGCGCCGCATGATCTCCAGCGACCTGCCCAGCGAGAGCATCCGCCTGGTCGCCAGCACCAGCCCCCGCCAGGACCGCTGACTCACCCGCCGCCGGCCACGGGCACGCCGACCGTACCATGAGGACCCTCATGGCCGACCCCGGCGTCCATCGCGCACCTGCCCAGGGCAGAAGCCCGCTCCGCGAGCGGGTTGGGTACTACCTGCTCGGGGTTGCCATCGGCCTGGCCCTGCTCGGGATCGTCACATTCGGCAAGCGTGCCCTCGCGCCACGCCAGCAGCCCGCCTCACCCACCGGCCCATCGCCCTCGGTCACCCCCTCCGCGACCACGCCCGCGCCCGGCCAACCGTAAGCCTCCCCGACGACCCGTCCCCTCTGGAACGCCTGTGCGCCGGCGCGTTCACAGGGGCAGACTCCGGAGTCTTCATACCCTACCATCTCCCGCACGCCAACCCCGAGCGAAGGATCGTCCGTGTCCACTTTTCCCCTGCCGACCGCTGAGCCGGCCCCCGCACGTTCGGCCGACGTCGATCCTGCCCATTGCATCCGCATCCGCGGCGCCAAAGAGCACAATCTCAAGAACATCGACGTCGCGATCCCGCGCGACCGCCTGGTGGTGATCACCGGGCTGTCCGGGTCGGGCAAGTCGTCGCTGGCGTTCGACACCATCTTCGCCGAGGGGCAGCGCAAGTACATGGAGTCGCTGTCGGCCTACGCGCGCCAGTTCCTCGACCAGCTCAAGAAGCCCGACGTTGAAGAGGTCGAGGGCATCCCGCCCACCATCGCCATCGAGCAGCGCTCGGCCAGCAGCAACCCGCGCTCGACCGTCGCCACCACGACCGAGATTTACGACTACCTGCGGCTGCTGTTCGCCCGGTGCGGCCGCCCGTACTCCTGGCGGCCCGTCCGCACGAAGAAGGACGGCGCCGTCCTCGCCCGCGCCGGCGTGCCCATCTCGGCCACCCCCAGCACCCAAGTCGTCGACAGCGTGATGGCCCGCCCCGCGGGCACACGCCTGATGGTGCTCGCGCCGGTGGTCCGCGATCAGAAGGGCTACCACCGCGAGACCCTCGAGGAGCTTTCCCGCCAGGGATGGAGCCGGGTCCGCGTCAACGGGACGATCCACGAGCTGCGCGACGTGCTCCGCGACCCCGGCGAAAACCCGCTGAAACTCGCCCGGTACGAGAAGCACACCATCGACGCCGTCATCGACCGGATCACGGTCTCCGACGAGGCCCGCCCGCGCATCGCCGAGGCCGTCGAGGCCGCGCTCAAGATGGCCGACGGCACCGTGATCATCGCCGCCGAGTCGGGCGGCGCCTGGACCGAACAGCCGTACAGCACGCGATTCGCCGATCCCGAGGACCCTGCTTTCGCGCTCGAAGAGCTCTCCCCGCGCATCTTCTCGTTCAACTCGCCGCACGGGGCGTGCAAGACCTGCGCCGGCCTCGGCACCCTCATGGAGCTCGACGAGTCGCTGTGCATCCCCAACGAGGAACTCTCGTTCCGCCAGGGCGCCGTCGCCGCGTACAACAAGAACCACGCCGTCCGCGCCTGGTTCACCCGCTCCCTCCGTCGCTTCTGCCGCAAGACCGGTTTTTCCTACGACGCCCCGTTCAAGACGCTCTCCGCCGACCAGCGACGCATCATCATCCGCGGCACCACGCCCGAGGACGCCAAGCGCCTCGGTTTCAAGATGCCCGGCGTCATCCCCGAGCTCACCGAGTGGTGGTCCACCACGCAGAACCCGACCGTCAAAGAGTGGCTCAGCCAGTTCATGAGCAACAAGCCCTGCCCCGCGTGCCAGGGCGACCGCCTCCGCATCGAGGCGCTCCACGTTCTGCTCGAGAGCGACCACCGCGCCGACGCCGCCGCGGCGTTCAGCCAGTCCGTCATCGGCCGGCCCAGGGGACGCGACGACGGCTCCATGCTCAACATCGCCGAGGTCTCGCGCCTGACCATCACCGACGCGGCCGATTTCATGTCCGGACTTCGGCTCTCCCGGGAGCAGGCCGCCATCGCCGAGCCGATCCTCAAGGAGATCAACAACCGCCTGCGCTTCCTCCGCAGCGTCGGGCTGGAGTACCTCTCGCTCAGCCGCAAGACCGGCACCCTGTCCGGCGGCGAGGCGCAGCGCATCCGCCTGGCCACGCAGGTCGGCTCCGGCCTCGTCGGCGCCTGCTACGTGCTCGACGAGCCGACCATCGGCCTGCACCAGCGCGACAACGACCGGCTCATCGCCACCCTCCGCCACCTGGCCGACATCGGCAACACCGTCCTGGTCGTCGAGCACGACGAGGACATGATCCGCGCCGCCGATTGGATCCTCGACATGGGGCCGGGCCCGGGCGTCCACGGCGGACGCATCGTCGCCCAGGGCCCGCTGGCCGACATCGTCGCTTCGCCGCAGTCGCTCACCGGCCAGTACCTCGGGCGCGTCCGTTCCATCGACACGCCCGACGCCCGCCGGCCCATGTCCGACAGGAAGGCCATCGTCGTCAAGGGCTGCCGAGAGAACAACCTCAAGGGTTTCGACGCCGTCTTCCCCCTCGGCGGGCTCGTGTGCGTCACGGGCGTGAGCGGCTCGGGCAAGAGCACCCTCGTCAACGACATCCTGCTGGCCGCCGCGCGACGGTCCCTCACCGGCTCCCGCGAGCGGCCCGGCCGGCACGACTCCATCCGCCTCCACAAGCACCTCGACCGAATCATCGAGGTCGACCAGTCGCCCATCGGCCGCACCCCGCGATCCAACCCCGCCACGTATACGGGCATCTTCGACGACATCCGCTCGGTCTTCGCCACCACCAAGGAGGCCAAGATCCGCGGCTACAAGCCCGGCCGCTTCTCGTTCAACGTCACCGCAAAGCACGGTGGCGGTCGCTGCGAGGCGTGCGAGGGCCAGGGCACCAAGAAGATCGAGATGCACTTCCTGCCCGACGTGTTCGTCGAGTGCGAGGTCTGCCGGGGCAAGCGCTACAACCGCGAGACGCTGGAAGTGCTCTACCGCGGCAAGTCGATCGCCGACGTGCTCGACATGACGGTCGAGACCGGCTGTGCATTCTTCGAGAACCACCCCAAGATTGTGCGCTTCCTCCGCTGCCTGCACGAGGTCGGCCTGGATTACATCACGCTCGGCCAGCCGTCCACAACCCTCTCCGGTGGCGAGGCCCAGCGCGTCAAGCTCGCCACCGAGCTCGGCAAGGGCGCCGGCGAGACCGGCGCTCAGGGCCACACCCTTTACGTGCTCGACGAGCCCACCACCGGGCTGCACTTCGAGGACATCCGCAAGCTCATCGCCGTCTTCAACCGCCTGGCCGACGCCGGCAACACGCTAGTCGTCATCGAGCACAACCTCGACGTCATCAAGTGCGCCGACTGGATCATCGACCTCGGCCCCGAAGGGGGCGATCGCGGCGGCGAGATCGTGGCCCAGGGCACGCCCGAGCAGGTCGCCCGCGCACCGCGCAGCCACACCGGCGGGTACCTCAGGCCCATGCTCGCAGGATCCCGGGCCTGACGCATACCCTCCGGCGTGACGTTCGTCCTGGAGATCGTCAAACTCGGCCTGGGCAACCTCCGGCGGCACAAGCTGCGGTCGTTCCTGACCGCCCTGGGCATCATCCTCGGCGTCGCCGCGGTCATCACCAACGCCTCGATCGGCGAGGGGTCCAAGCGCCAGGCGTTGGAACAGCTGGAGCGTCTGGGCGCCCGCAACATCATCATCCGGTCCACCAAGCCGCCCGAGAGCGCGACCGCGGGCGGCCGCCAGGGGCTGCTCTCGCGCTACGGCCTCACGCGAGCCGATCTCAAGGTCATCCGCGAGGAGTTTCCCTCCGCTTCCTCGATCGTGCCGCTCAAGTCCGTCGGCGGTCAGTTGCTCCGCGACAACCTGCGCCGCACCAGCCAGGCGTACGGCACCACGCCCGACCTGCTCGAGGCGGCCAACCTGCGGCTGGCCCGCGGCCGGTACCTCTCCAACGAGGACATCGACGAGAAGGCGATGGTCGGGGTCATCGGCTGGGAACTCGCCCGGGCGCTGTTCCCCTTCGACGATCCGCTCGGCGCCACCGTCCGCATCGACGCCAAGCCGGTGAAGATCATCGGCGTGCTCCAGCCTGTCGGCCTGTCGGGCGGCGCCGGGGGCGCGCTGGTCGGGCGCGACATCAACTTCGACCTGCACATCCCCATTTCCACCGCCGAAGTCGTCTTCGGCGACGTGATCGCCCGCCAGACCACGCGCGAGTTCAGCGCGATCCAGATCAGCGAGGTGTTCATCGTCGCGCCCAACCGCGACACCGTGCTCGAATTCGCCAAGCTGGCCGAACGCGTCGTCGCCACGCGCCACCCCGGCATGACAGACGTGACGATGATCGTCCCCTACGAGCTGCTCGAGAACGCCCGGCGCAACGCCATGACCTGGAACCTGGTGCTCGGCTCCATCGCCGGCATCAGCCTCCTGGTCGGCGGCATCGGCATCATGAACATCATGCTCGCCAGCGTCACCGAACGCACCCGCGAGATCGGCATCCGCCGGGCCCTGGGCGCCACCCGCAAGCACATCGTCTGGCAGTTCCTCGTCGAGACGGGCGTCCTCTCGACCATCGGCGGCCTCATCGGCGTCGCCACCGGCCTGACGTTCTCGCTGTTCGTCGGGTACATCGTGCCCAGGCTGCACGAGATCCCCGTCTTCGGCGGCTACTTCCAGCGCGACGCCTCGCTGCCCACCCACATCACGCTCTGGTCCGTGCTGGTCGCGTTCACCGTCGCGGCGATGACCGGGCTGATCTTCGGGCTCTACCCGGCCGTCAAGGCCTCCCGCCAGGACCCGATCGTCGCCCTCCGGCACGATTGAGTCGAGGCTCACGCCTCCGGCACGTACGCATCGATCCGCTCCTTGACGTCCCCTTCGCTCGCGCTCGCCACGATGTGGTGCAGGTCGTACTTGCGTTCTAGTTCCGCCACCACCCCCGGCGTGATCCGCCGGTAGCTCCGCCGCTCGTCCTCGAACGTGTACCCGTACACGTAGTACCCCAGCCCATCGAGCAGGCCCACCACCTCCCGGGCCACCCCAAGGCCGTGCAGTTCCACCGCCAGCCGCGGCCGGTGCTCGCGCAGCATGCCCTCGGCCCCGCGCAGGCACATCGCCTCCGCCCCCTCGATATCGATCTTCATCACCGCCGGCGCCGGCACGCGCCCCTGGGCCACCAGCGTGTCCAGGCGCGCCACGTGCACCGTCTCGGTCTCGGCGCCCACGCCGTACTGCTCGTGCGTCTCACTGGGCTTGCCGCCCGTCACCCGGTCGAGTGTCGCCGTGCCCGTCGAGTACCGGTCGATCTGCAGTGCCTCATCGGCGTCGCAGTCGCCCAGGGCCAGCGGCAGCACGTCCACCCGGTCCTCGATGCCGCCCAGCCGCACGTTCTCCAGCAGCATCGCCCGGTTCTCGGTCATCGGCTCGAACGCCACCACCCGGCCCGCGCCGAACACCTGCACCCAGAACCGGGCGTACATCCCGATGTTCGCGCCCACGTCCAGCGCCACGTCGCCCGGGCGCGTCAGCCGCCGCATCGCCGCGAACATGAACCCCTCGTGCGTCAGCGGGTGCCGCAGCCAGAACGAGCGGTTCCGCCGCAGCCGGATCACCAGCGGGCCGATCTCCTTGATCGTGATCCGCTTGCGCACGTCGGGGATGCACCGCAGCGCCAGCCGGCCCAGCGCCGGTCGCGTGCGCAGCCACCCGGCGAGTTGGGTCACCGGCTTGATCACCGTCGCTCCCAGTTGAAACGCCGCTTCACGGCTGAGCCGGGGTCCCCTCGACCGCCGACGAAGGCGCCGGCGCGGCCGCCGGCGTCGCCGCTTGATCGGCCTGGTTGCTCACCTGATTCGCTGTCTGGTTCGCAGCCTGGTTCGCCCGTCCCGCGGCCTTTTCGGCCTGTGCCTTGGCCTTGGCCTCGGCGCGCTTGGCGATGTCCACCTTTGCCTTGTCCGGCGCGAGGATGATGCTCGCCTGCGGGCCCATCCAGCGCGGGCTCGACTCCAGCTTGGCGATGTCCGACAACTGGTTGGCGATGTCCTTCAGCCGGTTGATCCCCAGCTCCCGGTGCGCCATCTCACGCCCCTTGAACCGCTGCGTGATCAGCACCTTGTGCCCGTCCATCAGGAACCGGCGCGACTGGTTCACCCGGATCTGCACGTCGTGCGGGTCGATCTTCACCGACCGGCCGAGACGTACCTCCTTCATCTCGCTGGCGCGGCTGCTGGCCCGGTTCTTCGCGTCCTTCTTCGACTGCTCGTACTTGAACTTGCCGAAGTCCATGATCTTGCACACCGGCGGGCGCGCATCGGGCGAGATCTCCACCAGGTCCAGGCCCAGGTCCGCCGCCATGCGCAGCGCATCGCTCGTCTCCACCACGCCGATCTGCTCGCCGTCGGCGCCGATCACCCGGATGGGCGTGATGCGGATGAAGTGATTGACGCGGGTGCGTTGCGGGGGACCGCCGGGTCCGAATCGTGGTGCGCGAGTGATGGGTCAGACTCCTGGGTTGGCCGCGGACGCACCGCCGGCCGGGCCGCGGGGCCCGGGCGACAACGGCCGCTGGATTCGATCGGTCCGCCCGTTCATGCGAACGGGTCGCTGCAAGCTCGCCACTTCGTGAGTTTCGCGTGCATCAGGCGACCGGTGCTCCGGGCGGAACCGCCGGGGAACACCCCCGGCGACTGCCCCAAGGGTAACACCGGCCCGCCCGGCGAACAAGCCCCAAAATCCCAGCGATTTACCCCGCCGACCTCACGGCCAGGAAGATGTTCACCGCCACGCTGATCACCAGCAGCACGCACATCGTGACGAACAGCCACAGCGCCACGCCGCCCGCCTGCCGGGCCGATTGATCCTCCTGGATCAACGCCGGCGCCGCCGCTTCGGCCTTGGCCAGGCTCGCCAGATCCGCACCCCCGATGTCGCGATGGGCGATGGGGGGGTCTTTCTTGTCCCGCACCGCTCTGAGATCAAGCAGCAGGTCCTTGCACGACTGGTACCGCTTCCGCGGGTCCTTGGCCATCATCATTTCGATGACCTCGGAGATCCCCGCCGACAGCTTCGGGTTCACGTGGTCCGGCGGCACCAGCGGGCTCTTGAGGTGGTGGTGCATCACCGCCGACGGGTTCTTCCCGTCGAACGGCACGCTCCCGGTCACCATGTGGTACAGCGTCGCACCCAGCGAGTAGATGTCCGCAGGCGGGCCGATCTTCAACTCGCCCCGGATCTGCTCCGGCGAGATGTAGTACGGCGTGCCGAACGCCTTGCCCTGCTCGGCTTCCGCCGCCTCCTTGTCCGTGATCGCCCGGGCCAGGCCCATGTCCGCCAGCTTCGCCACGCCCTCCTTGGTGATCATCATGTTCTTGGGCTTCACGTCGCGGTGGATCAACCCCCGGTCGTGCGCGTGCAGCAGCGCCTCGGCGATCTGCATCGTGATGTCGATCGCGTCGCGCTCCTCGAACCGTTTGTGCTTGACGATGTCGTCGTACACCGTCCGCCCCTCCACGTACTCCATCACGAAGTAGTGGTAGTCCCCCGCCTTGCCCACGTCGTACGCCTGCACGATGTTCGGGTGGTTCAGCTGCGCCGCCGACCGGCCCTCGGCGTAGAACCGCTCGATGAACTGGGCGCTCTGCGTGAACTTCCGCGGCAGCACCTTGATCGCCACCAGCCGGTCCAGGCTCAACTGGCGAGCCTTGTACACCGTCGCCATCGCCCCCGCCCCCAGCTTGCCCAGCAGCTTGTACCCCGGGATCTGCTGCCCGCTCCGCTCCGCGTCGGCGATCTGCTTCAGCCGCAGCAACTGCCGCTTGGTGATGTACTCGTTGGCCACCAGCAGTTCCGACAGCGACCGCTGGTTCTCCTCCATGGCGCTGCGTGCCAGCTCCAGGCACTGCTGCACTTCCTCGCTCGTCGCCAGCCCCTGGTCCACCACGATCCGACCGATGATCGTGTCGATGTTCGACGACGACCGCGTGCGCTCCTTGGCGTCCGGAACGCCCGTCCCGCCCAGTCCCGGCACGCCCCCCTCGGTCGAGGCGGGGTCCATCGGAGACGTCTCGGTCAGGTCTTGTTTGCGTGGGGGGGTCGTCATGACGCTCGCTTGCACTCTGGTTCGGCCGCTCAGGCGGCGCTCGCCGGGCCGCTGATTTCCCCGCTGACCGTCCGTGGTCGCCGGCGGGGCACGGCACGCACTCTCCCTGTTCGGTCGGCCGCACTGCGGCCCCACAACGATACCCCACCCCGACCGCGATGCTACCAGCCGGTACGACCCGCCGTCCCCCTCTGTTCCCCCGCTCCCCCTTCCCGGTGATTACTGGACACCAGACCGCCCTCGTGGCATGATAACACCGGGCCGCCGCTCGGCGGCCCGTTCCCCCGGCCGTTCTGGCCGGGAAGAGCCACGCCCAACGGCGTGGCCGAGTCACCGGAGCGTCACCATGAACAAGGTCGCCGCGCGCCGTTCCCGCTCAGCCGCGTTCACCCTCATCGAGCTGCTGGTGGTCATCGCCATCATCGCCCTGCTCGTGGGAATCCTCTCCCCGGCGCTCGCCAAGGCCCGGCTGGCCGCCCGCATCACTCAATCCCTGGCCAACCTCAACACCAACGCCAAGGTCATGGCCGCGTACTGGGGAGAGAACCGCAGCGACTTCGTCAACCCCTTCGCGTACCGCGGGCCCAACGATTACTGCGCCGGCCTCAGCCTCACCTGGGTCTGGACCCCCAACACCATGTGCAACGTCGGCTGGGATTACGGGCCCCAGCACTCCAGTTCCTCCACCGAGAGCTACGGGTACCACTGGATCGCGCACACCCTCTTCCACGACCAGCAGACCCTCTCCCGCGTCGGGTCCATCATCTCCCCCGGCGATCGGGCCCTTTCCCAGTGGTTCGTCAACAACACCGCCGCCTTCGGCGAGATGACCTGGATCTTCCCCAGCAGCTACTGGTACCCGCCGGTCTTCTGGCAGCGCTACGAGCGATTCACGGGCACCACCCGACCCGCCGGCTCTCTGGCCAACCGCTTCTACATCCGCCGCAACCTCTCCACCGACGTCACCTTCCCGGCCAACAAGGTCCTCATCTTTGAGAACAAGGACTACCTCGCTCCCCTCCAGCCCCAGTGGAATCAGCCCTCGGCCAAGACCCGGGTCGCCCTCATGGACGGCTCGGCCCGCGAACTGAGAATGGACACCGTCATCGCCGACACCGATCCCTCCGGCGCCGACGCCAGCAAGCTCCGCCCGCCCGCCGGCACCTGGAACCCGGGCTCCGGCGAGATGGACGGCTATCTCGAGTACGGAACCCCACAGGGCTTCCGCTGGACGTACAACCTGCCCGCGTACTTCTGGGCCACGCGCGACGGCCTCCGCGGCCGCGACTTCATCGGCCTCAGCCGTTGACCAGACCGAAGCAGCCGCCCCGTCTCCCGACCACCCGCATGGCACTCACCCACAAGCCGCTCATCCATCAAGACCCAAAGGCCGATGCCGCCGCGGCGTCACGGCCCAAGCCCGCCCCCACCGGCAAGAAGCCTCCGTGGCTGATGATCGGCCTGATGGCGGCGCTCGCGGGGATCGCGGCGTACATGTACCTGCTTCCCTCCGGCGCAGGCGGCGGGCCCGATCCACAGATCAACAAGCACGCAGAAGAGATCGGCGAGGCCCTGCGCAAGAACGAGCCGCCGCCGGTCGTTCCCAAGCCCGAAGCGCCCCCGCCCGGCTACGACGCTCCCAAGAGCATCCGCGGCAAGAAATAAGCGCCCGCGGATCCTCGGCGCCCGCAACTCAGAACCCCGGCTTGCCTTTGAGCGACCGCCCCTTGGCCTTGCGCTTGCGGTCCGGGCGCGTGCCCGGCATGCCCGGCGCCGGCTCCTCGTTCCGGCGCGACGCGCCGCCGTCGATGTCGCTCCGCCGCACGCGCCCGCCCGCAGCGGCGGGCACCTTGCCCGAGCGCAGCGCCGACGCCTGGTCGCGGAGTTTCGCGGCCTTCTCGAACTCCATGGCCGCCGCCGCCTCGAGCATCTCCTCCTCCAGGATGCGCACCATCTCCGCCGTCTCGAACTCCGGCTCCTTCACCCGCACCGCTTCGCGGGCCGTCCGCCCGGCGCGCAGCTCGCGTTCCAGCCCGGTGCGGATCGCCTTTTCGATCGATCGAGGCGTGATGCCGTGCTCGGCGTTGTAGGCGATCTGCTTGGCGCGTCGGCGCTCGGTCTCGTCGATGGCCGCGCGCATGGCCGGCGTCATGGCGTCGGCGTACATCACCACCCGCGCATCGACGTTCCGCGCCGCGCGCCCGATGGTCTGGATCAGGCTCGTCGGCGAGCGCAGGAACCCCTCCTTGTCCGCGTCGAGGATGCACACCAGCGCCACCTCCGGCAGGTCCAGCCCCTCGCGCAGCAGGTTGACGCCCACCAGCACGTCGAACGCCCCGCGCCGCAGGTCCGCCAGGATCTCCAGCCGCTCCAGCGTCTCGATCTCGCTGTGCAGGTAGCGGACCCGCAGCCCCTTCTCGTGGATGTAGTTCGTCAGGTCCTCGCACAGCCGCTTGGTCAGCGCCGTCACCAGCACCCGCTGCCCGCGCGCCGCCACTTCCGCGCACCGCTTCAGAAGGTCCGGCACCTGCCCGTCGGCCGGGCGCACCTCGATCACCGGGTCCAGCAGCCCCGTCGGCCGGATCACCTGCTCGGCCACCTCGCCGCCCGCCTTCTCCAGCTCGTACGGCCCCGGCGTCGCGCTCACGTACACCACCCGAGGCACGATCCCTTCGAACTCCTCGAACTTCAGCGGCCGGTTGTCCAGTGCGCTCGGCAGCCTGAAGCCGTGGTCCACCAGCACCTGCTTGCGCATCTGGTCGCCCCGGTACATCGCCCGGATCTGCGGCATCGTCACGTGGCTCTCGTCGATGATCATCAGCCAGTCGTGCTCCGGCCGGCGCGCCACCCGCAGTAGCCCGTCCGGCGAGTCGTCCGGCGAGAAGTCGAAGTAGTCCAGCAGCGTCCACGGGCGCTCCCCCGCCGCCCGCCCGTCCATGTGGCGCGAGTAGTTCTCGATCCCGTTGCAGAACCCGACCTCTTCGAGCATCTCCAGGTCGTACCGCGTCCGCCCCGCCAGGCGCTGGGCCTCCAGCAGCTTGCCCTGCGAGCGCAGCACGTCCAGCCGCTCGGCCAGCTCCGCCCGGATGCCCGAGAGGATCTCCTGCATCCGCGATTCTTCCGTCACGTAGTGCGCCGCCGGGAAGATGAACACCCGCTGCTCCTCGGCCAGCTCCTCGCCGCTGGTCGGGTTCACCAGCCGGATCGACGCCACCCCGTCGCCCGTCTCGCCGCCCAGCTCCACGCGCACCGCGTGCTGCTCGTACGCCGGGTAGATCTCAAGCACGTCCCCCCGCACGCGGAACTGCCCGCGCTTGAACTCCACGTCCGACCGCTTGTACTGCATCGCGTCCAGCGCCAGCAGCAGCTTCCGCCGGTCCACCCGCGCCGAGCGGTCGATCGTCAGCACCTTGCGCCCGTACGTCTCCGGCGACCCCAGGCCGAAGATGCACGACACGCTCGCCACCACGATCGTGTCCCGACGCGACAGGATGTTGCTCGTCGCCGCCAGGCGCAGCTTGTCCAGGTCGTCGTTGCGGCTGGCGTCCTTCTCGATGTAGATGTCCCGCTGCGGGATGTACGCCTCGGGCTGGTAGTAGTCGTAGTACGACACGAAGTAGCTCACCGCGTTCCGCGGGAACAGCTCCTTCATCTCCTCGAACAGCTGCGCCGCCAGCGTCTTGTTGTGGCTCAGGATCAGCGTCGGCCGCTGGTACCGCGCGATCACGTTCGCCATCGTGAACGTCTTGCCCGTGCCCGTCGCCCCCAGCAGCACCGAGTGCCGCGCCCCGCCCGCCAGCCGCGCGCTCAGCGTCTCGATCGCCCCCGGCTGGTCGCCGGTCGGCGTGAACGGGCTCACCAGCTCGAATCTCCGTGAAGCCGACGCCACGCTCAAGCGTAGTCGACGCCCCCGCCCGCTCGGGCCTCACCCCTTCATCGACGCCAGCAGCTCCCGCGGCTGCCGCCGCACCAGCCACCACACCGCCGGCCACGCCGCCAGCAGCGTGATCGCCGCCACCGACGCCCACCCCAGCAGGATCGGCCCCACCGGCGGGCGCAGCGTCAGCAGCAGCCCCACGATTACCTCGTACATCTTCTGCCCGCCCCAGCCCGCCTGCAGGCCCATCGCCGTGCCCAGCACGCACGCGCTGGCCGCGATCACCACCGCCTCGCCGATGACCAGCCGGCCCAGCAGCGACCGCTGCGCGCCCACCGCCCGCAGCACGCCGAACTCGAACTGCCGCGCCTGGATCCCCGCCACGATCAGGTTCGCCACCCCGAAGCACGCCACCAGCATCGCCCCGATCGCCACCACCGAGAACACCACCAGGCTCCCGCCGATGAACTCGTTGATCTTGGCCTTGATCTCATAGGCCGTCCCCGCGCCCAGGATGCCCGCGCCGGGAATCCGCCTGATGCGGTTCATCGTCTCGGCGATCGCCGCGCCGTCGGCCCCGGGCGCAAAGCCCAGCTGGATCAGGTCGATCGCCTCGTTGCCGAACTTCTCCACCAGGTGCCGGCGCGAGCCGAACACCGCGTTGACCGCCTGGTCCACGTACCCCTCGCCCACGTCGTAGAACTTGCTCACGATGTCCAGCCCCGGGCTCGACACCACGCCCACGACCTCGAACGGGTACACCCGGTCCTGGAAGCGGATGTACAGCGTCTCACCCACGCCGATGCCCCGCGTCACCAGAAACTCCCGCGCCACCAGCAGCGCGTCGCCCCGCGACAGCTTCGGGATCGCCTCCGCCGGGTCGCCCTGCACCCACGTCAGCTTCGTCATCCCGAAGAACGTCTCGGGCTCGAACGCCACGAACGTCGTGCGGTACTTGCTCAGCCCCGAGATCCCGAACGGCGACTGCTCCTGCCCGTCGCGACGGATGCTCGCGTCCACGTTCTGCAGCGTGATCGCGCACGTCGTCCGCACGCCCTCGACCTCCCGGATCCGCTCCAGCGTCGCCGGCCGCAGGTTCAGCCCGTGCACGAACCCGTCGGGGATCTTCAGGTCGTCCAGCCAGTCGCGCACCACCGCCCGCCCGTTGGTCCAGATCGACACCATCATCGCCAGGCCGATCATCATCGCCGCCGCCGTGAACCCGTGCCGGAACGGCGTCCCCCGCACCGTGTGGTGCAGCAGGCGCGCCGGCAGCCCCAGCAGCCGCGTGATCGGCGCCGCCAGCACCGCGTTGACCGCCAGCGTCACCGGCACACCCAGCAGGAAGTACCCCGTGATCATGCACGGCACGCCCAGCGTCACGTAGAGCCAGAACGTCGCGTCCGGCGTCCGCGCCAGCGTCACGATCGCCGCCTGGACCGCCAGCCCCGCCGCCCCCGCCGCCAGCGCGATCCACACCCATCGCCGGCTCGCCGGCCGGCTCCGCTGCGACAGGCCCTCCAGCGGGCTCACCCGCGCCGCCGTCACCGCCGGCCACACCGCCCCCAGCACCCCCGCACCGATCGATCCCACCGCCGCCAGCAGCAGCCCCAGCGCCGACGCCCGGAAGCCGCCCGGCAACTGCTCCGGGAAGATCCACACCAGGGCCGCGGCCGCCAGCATCCCCAGCGGCACCCCGACCACCGCCCCCGCCGCCCCTACGAACGCCCCCACGAACAACTGCGCCGACGCCAGCTGCCGGCGCGCCGCCCCCACGCACCGCAGGATCGCCAGCTCCCGGATCCGCTCGGTGACCCCCGTGCTCAGCCCCGTCATGATGATGAACGCTGACGCCAGGAACGCCATCACGCTCGCCAGGATCAGGCCCACCTGGTTCGACTGCACGTTCTTCTGCAGGCCCGAGGTGATCCGCGCCGTCGGGTTCAGCAGCAACCCCGGCTCCAGGTCCGGCCGGTACCGCGCCGCGATGCCCTCGGCCGCCTCACCCGGCCGCAGCACCAGGTCAACCTCGTACACCCGCCCCGGCCGCTCGGTGATCCGCCCCATCGTCTCCAGCGACACGTACGCGGGCGTCTGCTCGAAGATCGCCCCCAGCGGCGGCGGCTGGCTCAGGCCCACCACCGTCAGCTCGATCGGCTCGCCGAACCGCTCCACCACCAGCCGGTCGCCCACCGCGGCGCCCAGCTCCGTCCCCAATCGGTTCTCGATCACCACCTGCCCGTCGCCGCGCACCGGGCCGCCCGCGTCGAATTTCAGCGGCCGCAGCCGCTGCTCGCGGTCGGGCATCACCCCGTAGCCGATGATCGCGCGGCTGGCGCCCGTCCGCGGGTTCTTCAGCGTGATCGTCTCCCGCAGCCGGCCCACCGCCAGCTCCACCTCCGGCCACGCCGAGGCCGTCCGCGCCCACCGCTCGTCGAACGGCGTCGAGCCCACGTGCGTCAGCCGCAGGTCGGCGGCCCCCACGGTGTCGGCCACGCGCTGCTCGATCGCCCTGGTCAGCGACGCCATGGCGCACGCGATGGCGCTGATGAGCGCCGCGCACAGCGCCACCGAGGCGCACAGCAGCAGCGTGCGGCTACGCCGCTGCCACAAGGCGTTGATAGCGAGTCGCCAGGCCGGTCGCATCCAGTCCCTCGGTGTCAATGGTGCCCGTCACCGCCCCGTCCATCAGCACGAACACGCGCCGGCAGTGCGCCGCCGCCGCCGGCTCGTGCGTGACCATCACGATCGTCATCCCGTTGTCCCGCGCGATCTCCCCCAGCAGCGTCCACAGCTTCTCGCTCGTGCGGCTGTCCAGGTTCCCCGTCGGCTCGTCGGCCAGCAGCACCGCCGGCTTGTACAGCAGCGCCCGGCAGATCGCCACCCGCTGCTGCTCCCCGCCCGACAGCGCGTCCGGCCGGTGGTCGCCACGCCCCTCAAGCCCCAGCGCCCCCAGCAGCTCCTCGGCGCGCGCCCGCAGCGCCCGCGGCTCGTCCCCCGCCAGCATCCCCGGCAGCTCCACGTTCTCCCGCGCCGTCAGCGTCGGGATCAGGTTGAACTGCTGGAACACCACCCCGATGTGCTTCCGCCGGAACAGCGTCAGCTCGCGGTCGCTCATGTGCTCCAGGTCCCGGCCAGACACCTGCACCGTCCCTCGGTCCGGTGTGTCCAGCGCCGCCAGCAGGTGCATCAGCGTGCTCTTGCCCGACCCGCTCGCCCCCATGATCGCGTAGAACCCCGGCTCGGTGATCTCCAGGTTCGCCCCGCGCAGCGCGGCCACTTCCCGATCGCCGAGGCGATAGGCCTTGTGAACGTCTACGCACCGGATGATCGACATGTCGTGGCTCGGTCCTGCGCCCTGGGCCTCACCCCGCCGGGTGGGCCTTGTCGTACTCCGCCGCCGGCTTGCACGACTTCAGCCCCGAAGTGTCGCTCACCTTGATCTTGCACAGCCACCCCTTGCCGAACGGGTCGCTGTTGAGCAGCCCGGGGTCGCTGGCCAGAGCCGCGTTCACCTCCACGACCTCCCCGGCGCACGCGCAGTAGATGTCGCTGGTCGTCTTGACGCTCTCCACCTCACCGATCGCCTGCCCGGCGCTGAACTTGAACCCCGCCGGCTTCATCTGCACGTACGTAATGTCCGTCAGCGTGTCCACCGCGTACCGGGTCAGCCCCAGCGTCAGCACGTCCCCCGACACCAGGTGCCACTCGTGAGACTCGGAATACACGCGATCGGAGGGTGAGGCCATCCGGAAATCTCCTTCTTACCCCGAGGTCGGCGGTCTGCCGGCCCGCGGCGGGGCCAAGTCTAGGGGCTCCTTCGGCGACTGGCCGCTGTTTCCGGCCCTCTGTGCCCTTTGCCAACCCGCCCTCGATCCCGTACATTCCCGGCGTGCTCCTCACCCTGGCGGCCAGGTGCTTGAAGGCGAAGCTGACCCCCGCCAAGGGGGCCCGGCCCGCCATGGTGCTGGAGGACGTCCCCAAGTTCGCCCGCGACGACCTGGGCCTCTCCGGCCTGGTGCTCTCCACCGACCTGCTCGTCGGCGCCGACCGTCAGAAGCTCACCAAGGTCCTCGAGTCCGCTGACAAGGCCGGCTGCCCCTGCCTCGTGCTGGTCGAGACCGAGCCCCAGCCCTTCGCCGACTCCGATTCGGCCAAGGTCGAGGCCGCCGTCGACCGCTGCCAGCGCGTCGCCCAGGCGGCCCACTGGCTCGGCTGCTCGGCCTTCGCCGTCCCCATCAAGGGCGCCGACACCGACTCCGACCTGCTCACCGCCGGCATCAATCTCAAGCCCGTCTCCCGCCGGGCGGAAAAGCTCGACCTCAACCTCTGCATCGTCCCCACCGAGGGCCTCACCGCCACGCCCGACCGCGTCACCGAGCTGCTCAAGAAGATCGGCGGCTTCCGCGTCGGCACCCTCCCGGACTTCCAGGCCGCCAGCGCCTCGCCCGAGCCCAACGTCTACCTCCGCCGCCTCGTCCCCTACGCCTCGGCCGTCATCGCCTCCTCCGTCAAGTTCAAGCCCGTCAAGGGCAAGCCCCTCAGCGCCGGCAAGCACGAGCCCTACGACCTCCACGAATACTCCAAGCTCCTCGTCGCCGTCGGCTACCAGGGGCCCGTCGCGCTCGACTACCGCGGCAGCGGCGAGCTCATCGAAAACCTCGTCGCCACGCGCGATATCATCGCCTCGGTCATCACCGCCGAAGAACCCGTGGACGACGAAGACCCCGGCCTTGCCAAACTCCTGGGCGACCTTTCCGATGATGCCCCAGACGAAACGTGACGACGCCCCGGCTACCGTCGAGCCCAAGCCGCGGATGCTCGGCGGCGTCGGGGCCGGCGCCGTCCGCCGCCTGCTGGTGACGCCCGCCGACGTGGCCGAGACGCTCACGCTCATGCCGCCCGCCGCCGACGATCCAATCCGCCGCCACCCGCTGCCGGAACGGCTCATCGTCGCCATCGACGGTCCGGCCGGCACCGGGAAATCCTCCACCGCGCGCACGCTCGCCAAGCGCCTCGGCGTCGAGTTCCTCGACACCGGCGCCATGTACCGCGCCGCCGCCGCCCTGGTCCTCGACGCCGGCATCGACCCCGCCGACCCCGTCGCCGTCGTCGAGCGCGTCCGCCGAGCCGGCCTCCGCTTCGACTGGACCACCGACCCGCCCACGCTCCTGGCCGACGGCCGGTCCATCATGCACCGCCTCCGCGACGCCGACGTCACCGCCCTGGTCTCCCCGCTGGCCGGTCTGGCCGAACTGCGGGCCCTCATGGTGGAACTGCAGAAGGACATCGGCCGCGCCCACCCCCGCCTCGTCACCGAGGGCCGCGACCAGGGCTCGGTCGTCTTCCCCGACGCCGATCTCAAGATCTACCTCTTCGCTGAGGCGCGCGTCCGCGCCGCCCGGCGTGCCGAGCAGCTCCGCCAGGCCGGGCTCGAGGCCGACGAGTTGGCTCTGGAGCAGGAGATACTCCAGCGCGACCGGTCCGACTCATCCCGCCGCGTCGGCCCGCTCACCTGCCCCCAGGACGCCGTCCGGTTCGACACCTCCCTGCTGACCTTCGACCAGGTGGTCGACCGCCTCGAAGCACTGGTCCGCAAGGCCGCCGCTCGGGGCGCAGCGCGCCCGGCGGGGCATTGAGCTCCCCATGCTGCGCGCCCTGCGCCGGCACAACCCGGGCCGATCGCTCTCGGGCCTGCTCCTCTACGAGTTCTGCTGGCACCTCTGCTGGCTCGGGCTCACGCTGTTCTACCGCCTGCGCTGCTTCGGCAGCCAGCACGTCCCGGCCGACGGCGCGTTCCTGGTCGTCGTCAACCACCAGTCCCACTTCGACCCCGTTCTGGCCGGCATGGCGATGCGTCGCCGCCACCTCAACTTCCTCGCCCGCTCCACCCTCTTCAAGAACCCTCTCTTCGGCGGCCTGATCGCCCGCCTCAACGCCGTGCCCCTCAAGCAGGGCGAAGGCGACCGCGGCGCCATCCGAACCTCCCTCGAGCAGCTCGCCGAGGGCCGCGCCATGCTCGTCTTTCCCGAAGGCTCCCGCACCGGCGACGGCCGCATGCACCAGTTCAAACGCGGCGCCTGGCTGCTCATGTCCAAGGCCGGTTGCCCCATCCTGCCCGTCGCCGTCGAAGGGGCCTACGACACCTGGAAGCGCGGCTCGCCCCTTCCCCGGCTCTTCGGTCGCCGCATCGCCGTGCGCATCGGCCCGCCCATCCCGGCCCAGACGCTGCTGGCCATGCCCGCCGACGAGGGCCTGCGCTACCTCGCCCGCGTGGTGGACGACCTGCGCCAGTCGCTGGTCGAACCCCTCGAACGCTCGGGCATGCGCCTGACCACCGGCCCGTTCATCGACGCGGAGGAACCCGAGCCCCCCGCCTCACCACCACCCGGCCATGTGGCCACCGGCCAGAGCCAGCCGGTAGGCTGACACCGCCAGGATCACCGCGATCGCCGCCCGAACCCAGCGCAGCGGCAGCCCGTGGGTCAGCCGCGCCCCCAGCAGCCCGCCCACAATCGCCGTCGGCATCATCGGCAGGGCCATGACGAACGCGTCGGCCGCGGACTCGTGCTCGTGGTGCAGCGTCGCCAGCTTCAGCCCCGCGCCGATCACCGCCGTGATGCAGATCACCGTGCTGCTGGTGGCGATGGCCTGCCGCAGCGGCACCCGGCACAGCACCTGCAGCAGCGGCACCTGCAGCACCCCACCCCCAAGCCCCAGCAGCCCCGCGCTGCCCCCGGTCACCGCCGCGCTGGCCGCCAGCGCCGGCACCGTGACCTTCTCCGCTTCCTGCGGGTGGTCGGCGTGGTCGCCGTACACCTGGTGCACCAGCATGCCGCAGTAGAACAGCAGGAACCCCGCCAGCAGCAGCTGCAACTGCCACCCCGGCAGCAGGTTGCTCAGCGCCACCCCCGCCGCCAGCGTGACCCCCGTCACCGGAACCAGCACCGGCAGCAGGTCGCGCCGCACCGCGCCGGCCCGGGCGTGGCGCAGGGCCGAAGGTATCGCCACCACCAGGTTCACCGTCATCGCCGTCGCCATGTACGCGTGGTGCGTGGTGTCCCGTGGATATCCGAACAGCATGCCCAGCGCCGGCAGGATCAGGATTGACCCCCCGACGCCCGCGAGCCCACCGAGCAGGCCCGCCGACAGGCCGATCCCCGCTGTCACGAGCAGTTGCCACGGCTCCATGCGGGATCCTAGGTTCGTCGAGGAGAATCCCGTGTTCAGGGGATTCTCCGTTCACCCCAGATCTCCTCAGCGTCACGGATCGTCCGCCGAGCGGTCATGCCGCGCCCAAGTCCTTGGTTTCCACGGGCTTACGGCGCATGCTTGGGGCGGTAGACCCGTTCCGCCAGGATCCCGGGGGCTGGCTTGGCAGCGACCTCCACCCGACTCGTGGCATCCCTCAGTCGTCCAAACCCGATCGCCTGGGTAAAGTGACCGCCAACCAGGTTCAAGATGGCTCGGAAACTTTACGGCATTCGTTCGGTATCATCCGATACACCCGGGACCATCGAACTGCATCGCATGATCCAGAGACCACGCCAACCCGCGACCGGCCTTTCCGCGTGGCGGGGCCACGTCATCGACGCGTGCGTGCTTGCGGTTCTCGGGGTCGTGGTCGCGGCGTCCGCCGTCGTCACCAAGGAACTGCTCGCCCGGGGAGGCAGCCCCAGCCTCGTCGCCCTGACCGGCGATACGCCCGACCCCGCCGTTCCCTCGTGCCGGCCCCTCGAACTGGTCATCTCCGACCCGCTGGCTGAGATCCCCGAGGCCGGCGAGCCGCAGGACTCCGGCACCTCCCAAGCCCCCGCGGCCGCCCCGACCCCGGAATTGATCGACGACCTGAGCATCCGCTACTTCAACGGCCGCCCCGTTCGGCCCGTCCGCACGGTCTGGATGACCGTCACCGCCTACTCGCCCGACGAGCGCTCCTGCGGTGATTCGGCAGACAACATCACCAGCTCGCTCCACCACGTCGAAACGAACGCCCACCGTCTGGTCGCCGCCGACACGCGCATCCTGCCCCTGGGCTCCATGATCACCGTGCCGGGCTACGACGACAGCCGCGTGGTCCCGGTGCTCGACCGGGGCGGCAAGATCAAGGGCATGCGGCTCGACGTGCTCTTCCCCACGCACGAACAGGCCCGGCGGTGGGGGGTGAGGCGGCTGGCCGTGACCGTCTGGGACTACGCCGACGGCAACGGCAAGGAAGACTGGCGCCGCCTCCGCGATTCCAAGTGAGCCCGGCGACCCTCCGACGTACCATCGCCCGATGATCGCCGGTGCCTCAGACCGCCTGCCGGCGACCATCGCCGAGCTCATCACCCCCGACCTGGCCGCCCGCCTCGACGCGCTCGATGTCGTCTCGCGCCGGCTCTTTGCCGGCAAGCTCCAGGGCGAGCGCCGCAGCAAGCAGCGCGGCCGCTCGGTCGAGTTCGACGATTACCGCGAGTACGTCGCCGGCGATGACCTTCGCCACATCGACTGGAACGTCTACGCCCGCCTCGACCGCCTCTTCATCAAGATCTTTCAGGAAGAGCAGGACCTCGCCCTGCACATCATCCTCGACGCCTCGCCCAGCATGAACGCCGGCACCCCCGGCAAGCTCGCCATGGCCGCGAGGCTCGCCACCGCGCTGGGCTACGTCGGGCTGGTCAACAACAACCGCGTCTCGGTCAGCGTCCTGGGCGTCGGCCCGCTCCGCAGGCTCGAGCCGCTCCGAGGCCGGCGGCAGGTGCAGCGACTCGCCCAGTTCATCCTTGACGAAGCCCTTGCACCCGCCGCCCGTGCCGGGCAGGGCGCGCCCGCGGGCCCGGGGTTCGCCGGTGCGCTTCGAACGCTCGCCGCCGATCCCTCCGGCCGGGGTGTCGTCGTGCTGCTCAGCGACCTGCTCATACCCGATCCCGGCTGCTACGCCGAAGGCCTTCGCCTGCTCGCCGGCGGCGCGGGTCGGACGGGCCAGGACGGCTACGTGCTCCAACTGCTTTCCCCCGGGGAACTCGATCCGGCCGTCGAGGGCCGGCGTGCCGGCGAGAACGGCCCGGGCGCGATCGTCGGCGACCTGCGCCTGACCGACGTCGAGTCCGGCCGCGTTGCCGAAGTCACCGTCACCCCCGAAGTGCTCGAGCAGTACCGGCGGTCCGTCCGGCGGTACATCGACGAAGCCGCGGCGTTCTGCCGAGCCCGGGGCCTGACGCACCAACTGGTTCGCAGCGACGCCGACGTGGCCGGACTGGTGCTCGACGGGCTGCGGCGGCTGGGCCTGGTGCGCTGAGGCGGGTCACCCGCCGGCGGCGCCGGCCCGCTGCGGGTCCGGGAAGTCCCGATAGAGCGCGCTGGTGAAGTCGGTCACCATCGAATAGACCGGAGCGTGCAGCCGCTCCACTTCGCCCGTCCGCGTCGCGACGTGCCCGAACGCCCGGTCGAACTGCGCCAGGTCGCGGACCATCACGACGATGCAGAACTCCCCGAGCCCCCCGGGCCCGAAGCCGAACTTCCGCCGCGTCAGCGACCACCCCTCGATCAGGTCCTGCGACTGAAGGTGGCCCAGGTACGCCCGCACGGCCGACGCGAACTCCAGGTCGCGCTTCGAGTCCTTCAGGTTGCACCACATGGTGTAGTAGTTCATCGCCGCAGCGTACCGGGCCGGTCAAACGAATGCGGCCCCGGCACCATGAAAGGCGCCGGGGCCGCGGGGGGTGGGGTGCGTGAGGGAACGGGAGCCGAGGCTCGCGCGGCTCAGCAGCCGCCGAAGAAGCGGACGATGAAGAAGTCGAAGTCGGCGCCGGTGATGAAGCCGTCGGGGCCGTAGACGCCCGTGCCGTTGCACAGGTCGGCGATGTACGGGCCCGAGTCCACCGGCCGGCGCGTCTCCTGGAAGAAGGCCTGGACGAACGCGTCGAAGTCGGCCCCGGTCAGCACGCCGTCCGGCGGGTCAACGAAGGGGTTGGCGCTCGAGCCGTCCACGATGTCGGCCGGGCAGGGATCCGGCGTGTAGGAGATGTTGAACGAGCCGGTGCCGAAGACGGTCGACGAGTTGCCGGAGATGCGGATGAGGATCGGATTGTTGTTGTGCAGCTGCAGGTTGGTGATCTGGCTCAGGCCGAAGGCGCAGTTGGTCACGCCCGTGGCGTTGTCGTTGCAGGCCAGCTCGGTGCCGCCGCACGACGCGAAGATGTTGATCACCGTGTTGATGGTGGCGAAGCCGCAGGTGGACACCGTCAGCTTGCCCAGGCCCGACGGGCTGTTGGGGGTGAAGCGGTACCACGTGTCGTTGCTCGAGCCGCTGCGGCACGACGCGGTCCCGTCGGTCGTCGCTTCGGTCGTGTCGAAAGCGTTGAGTCCGATGCCGGCGTCAAGGGCGTTGGCGCAGTCGTTGTTCGTCGGACGGGGCGGCGCCTGGTAGACCGACAGGTTCAGCGTGCCCGCGGGCGTGCTGCTGCCGTTGGCCGACACGCGGATGAAGATCGGCACGCCCGCCGTCACCGGGTAGCGGTTGAAGCGGCTGGAGCTGTTGAACGCGCACGGGGGCCCGGCCTCGGGCGTCTCGTTGCACGCCACCTGGGCCCCGCCGCAGGTGTTGAAGATCGCGATCGCCGTGTTGTAGTTCGAAGCGCAGGTGTCGATGCGCGCCTCGCCGGTGAAGGAAGGCGTGTAGCGGAACCACACGTCGCCCACCGAGTTGGCCGAGCACGACGCGCTGCCGTCGTTGGTCCACGCCTGGCAGATGTTCATCGACACCACGCTCTCGCCGATGTCCATCGCCGTCAGGCAGGTGTCGTTGCCGGGGATCGGGTGCGCCGTGTTGTCCACCGCCGCGACCGTCGTGATCGAGTCAACCGTCTGCCCGCCCACGCCGGTGACGCGGCAGAAGTAGTTGCCCGCGTCCTGCGGACGCTGCTTGGTGATCCGCAGCTGGCTGGTCGTCGAGCCGGTGATCACCGAGCCCCACGCCGTCGTCACGTTCGTCATCGGCACGCCGTTCTTGTACCACTGGTACGTGAACGGAGCGGTGCCGACCGCCGCGACGTTCAGGATGATCGAGTCGCACAGGCTGATGCGCTGCGTCGCCGGGGGCTGCACGCTGATCGCCGGCGGCACGGCGGAGTACCCGCCCGTCAGCTTCACGTACCACGGGCTGCCGCTGCCGACGCCGCTGCCGATGCCCGCGATCGTGCTGCCGTCGTCGGAGATCGCCAGCGCCACGCCCAGGTTGAAGCCCGAGATGTTCGCGCCCTGCGACGTCAGGTAGTTCGAGAGGAACTGCAGCCCGCCCGACTGCGTCCAGATGAACGCGTAGTTGTTGCCGCCCGGGAAGGGGAACTGCGAGTACAGCACCGCGCCCACGATCACCGAGCCGTCGGCGTTGCTCGCGTAGGGCGTGATGCGCGACAGCGTGTACCCCGCGGGCAGGCCCGCCGGGGGCGCCGCGGGCTCGGGCAGCGCCGTCGCCGTCCACACCCCGCCCACGCGCGTCCACCGCGCGCCCTGCAGCGGGAACTCGCCGCTGGTGCCGAAGATCCACTGCCCGTCGGCGCTCACGCCCCACAGCTCGCCCACCGACGTGTTCAGGATCGTCTCGGTCCAGGTGGCCGTGCCCCCGTCGTACGTCCACACCGTCGGCACGCGCGCGCCCATCTGATCGAAGCCGACCACCACCGTCCCGTCATCGCTCACGCCGTTGGCCCGGGCCGGGCTCATCCCGACCTCGCCCGGCGTCGGCGGCAGCGCCGGCAGCATCGTCGTCGTGTTCGTCACCGCGTCGTAGATGAACGCGCGGGCGTTGTTGCCCGCCGCGGCGTTGTACGCCAGCCCCACCTGGTACCGGCCGTTGGCCGACATGTCGCTGTGCGTGCTCAGCGTGCCCGGGGGGTTCGGCGAGCCCACGCCCGGATTCTCAAACAGCGGCAGGTCCGTCCACGAGCCCGTCACCCACCGGCCGGCGATCGTGTGCGTCAGCGGGCGACCGTTGTTGATGCCCAGGTTCTGGATGTTGCCGCCGACGATCAGCCCGTCGCCGGAGATGCCCGTGCCCGACTGGCCACCCAGGGAGTCGATCGTCATCGACCCGCCCGAGAAGTTGTAACGCACCGCCTGGCCGCCGACCGTCGAGGCCATGCGCGAGCCGTCGGTGCTCAACTTGAAGTCGGCCGAAGTGCCCAGCGAAACGATGCTGGGCTGAGCCCAGACGCTTCCCGCCGCGGCCAAGGTCGCCAGGAGAACTGAAACTGCCTGCCTCATGTGGATGCTCCGTTTGGCCGCCGCGCACCCATGCGCCGACAGCGAAGTTGATGCAGATTACCGCCCTTCGATCGTCTCTGCAAGCTTCTTTGGAGAAATTTCTGAGGATTTCTTCACTTTGGTTGCGTCGGGTCGATCCATCTGCTACAACATGGGGGAGCAGAAAGCCGGCCCAATGACCCAGATCCAAACACAACCCGTATCAGCCCAGGCGGTGTTCGAAGTTCAGGCGCGCGACATCGCCCAGCGGGTCCGTCGAACGCTCGCCGACCTGCTCGCCGGGGTCGGGGCCGACCCCACCAAGCCGCAGGCGGTGGCCCGGCAGTTGGGGCTGGATAAGAACCTTGCCTGGAAGGCGTCCCGCATCGTCACGGATGAAGACCCGCTCGCGTCGATTCCCCGCGTGCCGGGTCGCTCGGGCCAGCGCATCCTGCTCGACGCGTTCGCGCAGGCGGGCGCTTCCAAGCCGGCCATCGACGCGGCCCGAGAGGCCATGGCCGACGTGGAGCGCATGGTCGAAACGCACGCCGGCAACCGCGAGACGTTCGAGATGATGCTCGCGGCGCTCTCGCCGCGGGGCCAGGCCGAGCGCGACGAAGCAACGCGACGGCTGTCGTTCCAGGGCAACAGCGCCACGTGGGGCGTGCAGGCGCGGGTGCATCAGAGCACGCACTTCCTGGCGCCGTCCGACAATCCCGACGAACTGCAGGTGGCGATCATCAGCGGGCTGGTGGACCTGCGCCGGCTGCGGGCCAACGCGCCGTGGACGGTCGCCTGGGTGCGGAGTTGGACCGACCAGGGCGCGCTGCTCAAGACCAACCGCGAGCCGCTGGACCCGCGCAGCAACGGGGGGGGACCGCCGCTGCTGCGGGACTTCTGCTCCGAACCGCTGCCGACGCTGCGCGAACGCAAAGGCCAGAACGGCGTGACGCGGTACGAGATCATGGACGGCGAGGTCGGCAACACCGGCGTGGTCACCTGCGTCAACGGCTGGTTCATGCGGGGCGGCACGCCGCGCTGGCGCCAGCCCGACGACCACATCGGCGAGCACAACGTGGCGCTGAACACCCCGGTGGAGATGGTGATCCACGATTTGTACGTGCACCGGTCGCTGGATTTCGCCATGAACCCGGAGATGGCGCTCTACAGCCAGTTGCCCGGCGGGCCGGTGTACCCCTTCGACGGGCCGGACCTCGGCCGGTTGCCGATCGCCGACACGGTGATGGACCTGGGATCGCCGCCCGACCTGACCACGCCCGAGCTGCCCAAGTACCCCGCGATGGTGGAGTTGGCGTTGAGCCGGCTGGGATTCCCGGCGCGTGAGTTCCGCGGCTTCCGGGTGAAGCTGCGCTACCCGCCCATCCCGTCGATGCTGGTGCTGCGGTTCCCGCTACCCGCGCGCCCCGACGAGCCCCGCTGAACCGGCGCTCTACCCGCGCTCTACCCGCGTTCTACCCGCGCCCCCCCGGCCGGTCCGGCCCTGGCCGCTCACGCTCCGGCGCGAGGCGCCGTGCCGGCGTGGATCTGCGCCAGCAGGGCGTCGTCGATGCCCAGGTACTCGCGCATGTGCTGGTCGTAGGTCGCGCTGTCCTGATCGCGCGACAGGTCCAGCCGCAATTCGTTGATGACCTTCGTGCCCTGCCCGATCCACTGCCGCCACGTCTCGGCCGAGATGTTCTCCTGGATCCACGCGCCCAACGCCCCGCGGAACGGCGGCCGGGCCATCTTCGCGCCCGGTCGGCCCGACTGCCGGCAGATGATCTGGCCCTCGGTCAGCGGTGCCGCGGCCCCGGCGGCGCCGGCTACCTCCGGCACGGGCGCGCCGATCTGCTTGAGCAGCCCGGCGATGGCGGTGCGGGGCATGAAGTCGCCTTTCCGCGCGGCCACCTCGAAGCCCTGGGTGAGCACATCGGCGGCGCGGGCGGTATTGCCCGCCTTGACCAGCATCTCGCCGGCGAGCTGCCAGGCCTTGGACATGTCCGGTGAGAGTTGGGTGCAGCGGAGGAACGAGTCCGCGGCGTCGGCGAACCGGCCCGCCTCGGCGTAGGCGCGCCCGAGCGAGAAATGCGCCATTTCGTTGGCCGGGTCGGCCTGGGCCATGTTCTCGAACTGCGTGATCCGGGCTGCCAGCTGCGGGGGAGTGTTCATGCGGCGGAACGGTATGCGCCGGCGCCGCGGACCGACCGTCTGCTATCGTCTGGCCGATGGACGGCGTGCTGGCGACGAACCTGGCGGGGCTGCGACTGCGCAATCCCGTGATCCTGGCGGCCGGCACGTGCGGCGTGCTCGACGAAATGCGGCAGGTGCTGGACCTGTCGCTGATCGGCGCCGTGACCACCAAGTCGATCACCCGCGAGCCGCGCGAGGGCAACGAAACCTGGCGCATCATCGAGTCGCGCTGCGGCATGCTCAACGCCATCGGGCTCGCCAACCCGGGGCTGGACGCGTTCCTGTCGGCGTGGGTCCCGCGGGCCCGGGCGATGCCGTGCGCCGTGATCGCCAGCGTCGCCGGGTTCAGCATCGATGACTACGTCGCGGTCGCGGCGCACCTGGAGGAATGGGCCGAGGCCGGCATCCCCGCCGTGGAGCTCAACGTGTCCTGCCCCAACGTCAAGACCGGCACCGAGTTCGGCTCGTCGCCCGCGCTGGTGCGCGAAGTGGTCTCGGCCGTTCGGGCCGTGCTGAAGCGGTGCCGCCTGTTCGTGAAGCTCGGGCCGATGACGCCGGAGCTCCCGTTGGTGGCGCGCAGCGCCGCCGAGGCGGGGGCCGATGCGCTGACCATCTGCAACACCATCCCGGCGATGGAGATCGACGTCGAGACCCGCCGCCCGCGCCTGGCCAACGTCACCGGGGGCCTGTCCGGTCCCGCGCTGCACCCGGTCGCCGTCAAACTGGTCTGGGACGTCCGGCGCGCCGTCGGCGCCACGCCCATCCTCGGCGCCGGGGGAGTCATGCGCTGGCACGACGCCGCGGAGTTCATCCTCGCCGGCGCCGCCGCCGTGCAGATGGGCACGGCGCTGTTCGCCGACCCGCGCAGCCCGCGGGGCGTCGTCCGCGGGATGGAGCGATGGGTCCGCCGCCAGCGCGCCGCAACAGTGGGGGACCTGGTGGGAACCGTGGACCTTGAAACCAAGACGCAAGTGAGGCACCCATGAGGACATCCGGCTCGTTCGTTCGTGCGGCGTGGATCCTGGGCCTGGCGATCGGGGGCGTGGCGCTGGCCCAGCCCGCCGCGGAGCCTCGGACGAGCGCCCCTGCGCCCGTCGGCCTTCCTGCCGGCGCCCGTGACGTTTCGGATCTGCTGGCGCCGCTGCTCGAGAAGCACAAGGTGCCGGCGCTGGCGGCCGTGGTGCTCGAGGGCGACCGCATCGTGATGGGGGGCGTCGCGGGCCTGCGCCTGGCCACCAAGCCCGAGCCGGCGACGCTCAACGACCTCTGGCACCTGGGCTCCGACACCAAGGCCATGACCGCGACGCTGTGCGCCCTGCTGGTCGATCGGGGCGTGATGTCCTGGGGCGACACCCTGGCCTCGCGGTTCCCCGACGAAGCGCCGGCGATGCACGAGAAGATGCGTGCCGCCACGCTCGAACAGCTGCTGCACAATCGCGGGTCCGTGCCCGCCGATCTGCGGCGCGACGGCCTGTGGGCCAAGCTCTGGGGGCACACCGGAACCACGACGGAGGGCCGGCTGCTGCTGCTGCGGACGGTCGCGGCGTGGGAGCCGGGCGCCGCGCCGGGGGAGAAGTTCGAGTACTCCAACGGCGGGTTTGCGATCGCCGGCCTCATGGCCGAGCGGGCCACCGGACGCTCGTGGGAGGACCTGATCCAGAAGGAGGTCTTCGCGCCGCTGGGCATCACCTCCGCCGGGTTCGGCGCGCCGGGCGTGAAAGACCAACCCGACCAGCCGCGCGGCCATCGGCCCGGCGGCAAGCCCGTCGAGCCCGGGCCCGGCTCGGACAACCCCGCGTCGATCGGGCCGGCCGGCACGGTGCACATGTCGATCACGGACTGGGCCAGATTCTGCGCGGCGCACCTGCGTGGCGATGGGCGGAATCCCAACCGCAAGCCGGTGCTGCTCAAGCCCGAGACCTGGGACCGCCTGCACGCGCCCTGGAAAGGCGAGGCCAACGCCTACGCCATGGGCTGGGGCACCGGAACGCGCCCGTGGGCCAAGGGCGCGCGCGAAAGCGACACCGGCGCGATCCTGACGCACGCCGGGAGCAACACCATGTGGATGGCCGTGGTGTGGTTGGCGCCCGAGCGGGACTTCGGCGTGCTGGTCTGCTGCAACCAGGGCGAGGGCGGCGCCAAGGCGACCGACGAGGCGGTCGCGACGCTCATCCGCGCGTACGACAAGAAACCCTGACCAGGCCTTTCAGTTGTCGCTGACGACCGCCGGCTGATCCTGACGCATGGCCGCCAGCCCGCGCCGGAGCGCCCCGTCGGCCGGCGCGCCGGCGGGTTCGGCCTGGGCCTCGCGGATCTTGCCGTCGGGCCCGACCTGGTCGATCTTCACGCTGACGCGCTTGGAGACGCCGCGCTCCTGCATCGTCACGCCGTAGAGCTGCGGGCAGGCGTGCATGGTGCGCTTGTGGTGGGTGATGACGATGAAGTGCGACTTGTCGGTGAACTGCTCGACGACGCGGCAGAACCGGTCGACGTTGGCGTCGTCCAGAGCCGCGTCCACCTCGTCCAGCACGCAGAAGCACGAGGGCTTGCTGCGGAAGATCGACATCAGCAGCGCCACGGCCGTCATGGCCTTCTCGCCGCCGGAGAGCTGGCTGATCGAGCGGGGCTCCTTGCCCGGGGGCTTGGCGATGATCTCGATGCCGCTCTCGAGCCAGTCGACCTCGTCGGTCTCGACGCCGTCCTTGACCAGGGGCATGAGCCGCACCTCGGCCTTGCCCCCGCCGAAGAGCTTGCGGAACATGCCGTCGGGCCCGGCGAAGTTGGCCTCGATCCGCCGGAACGCCGTCTCGAATCGGGTCCGGCTGGCGACGTTCAGCCGCTCGATCAGCTCGATCAGGGCGGCGCGGGCCGTGTCCAGGTCCGTCACCTGAGCCGCCAGCTCCTCGTTGCGCGTTGCCAGCAGCGTCTCCTCCTCGATCGCGTCCATGTTCACGTTGCCCAGGGCGCGGATCTGCTCGCGGAGCTCGTCGATGCGCTTGGCCGCGGCCCGCGGATCCGGCCGGGCCGGCGCGTCGGGCCCGGCCATGAGCTCGGCGAACTCTGCGTGCAGGGCGGGCAGCGGCTCGCCGATCTCCTCGGCGGCGCGGTCCTCCAGGGCCTCGCGTTTGACCTCCGCCTCGCGCTTGGCAACTTCCAGGCTGTGCCAGTCGCGCTGCAGGTGCTGGGCGTGCTCGCGAGACGCCGCGACGGCCTCGCCCAGTTCGGCGGACTGTTCGGCCTGGGCCCGCAGATCCTCGGCCAGAGCCCGGGCGGTGTTCTCGGCGACGCCCGCCTGGCGCTCGGCCGACTCGGCGTCGGCGTGAGCCCGGCGGGCCTCGGCGGCGTGATCGTCCAGCGAGCGCCGGCGCGACTCGACCTGCTGCGCCAACGACCGGTGCCGGCGCTGCGCATCGTCGCGGGCCATCTCCACGCGCTGCCGCTCGCGACGGGCGCCCGAGAGCTGCTCGGTCAGCCGGCCCACCTCCACCTTCGCCGCCGTGATCTTCTCGCCCGCGGCGTCGGCCAGGGCCTGGGCGTGCGCCAGCCCCGACTCGGCGGCCGTGGCGGCGGCCGATTCTTCGGCGTGCAGGCGGGCCAGCGACTCGGCCCGCTCGGTCAGTTCCTGGCGCTCGACCTCGATGGCGCGCGTGCGCTCGGCCAGCTGCTCGATCTCTTCGCGGATGCCGCCCTGCTCGCGCTGCAGCCGCTCGGCCTCGCGCGCCAGTTGCTCCAGCCGCGAATCCTCGTGCGACAGCTCCCGGCGCGACTGCTCCAGCAGCGAACGCACGGTCGCGATCGAGTTGCCCAGTCCCGCCGCCTCGGCGTCGATGCCCGCGACCGTGGCCCGCTCGGCCTCCACCCGCTCGGTCAGCGCCGCCAGGTCCACCGCCAGCGAGGCCAGCTCGCTCTGGCGCTGCAGCAGTCCGCCGGCGTCGGCGTTGATCGGGCCGGCGACCGTCCGACCGTCGCGCTCCAGCACCACGCCCTCGGGCGTGACGAACCGCGCCCCGTCCGGCAGCGAAGGCCCCGACCCGCCGACGATCATCAGCGCGCTCGACAGGTCCCGCACCAGGTACGTTCGGGCCAGCACCCGGTCCAGCAGCGGGCCGAGCTGCGACGACATCGTCGCCTCGGCCCACCCGCGGCAGCGCACCAGCGACCGCAGCGGCACCACCGGCCCAGTCGAGCCGATGAAGCTCAGCGGCGCATCGTCCGGGACGCCCGCACCGGGCGCGGCACCGAACCCGTCCAGCCCCAGGAACGTCACCCGCCCGGCCAGCCGTTCCATGCCGGGCATCGCGGGCAGCTCGCCGACGCTGGGCACCACCAGCGCCTGCAGGGCCGCGCCGAGCGCCGCCTCGACCGCAACGGCGTGCTGGCGGTCGGTCTCGATGAGATCCGACAGCACCCCCACCAGGCCGAAGAAGCCCTCGCCCCGTTCGCGCGCGTCGCAGCAGTCCTGCGGGCGTCGGTCAGACCCACACGGTCGCGGGCCATCTCGTCCAACGTGGCGCGACGCGAGTCCAGGCGCGCGTGCCGCTGCTCCAGATCGGCGACGCGGTCGGCCTGCTCGCGCCGGTCGGCCAGCAGGCGGTCGCGCTGGGCGTCGAGGCCCGCTGCTTCGCCCTCCAGGCGCGACACGGTCTGGCGCAGGTCGCGGGCCCGATCGGCCGCGAACCGCTGCTGCGATTCGATGCGCTCGTGTTCCGTCCGCGTGTCGGCCGCGCGGGACGCCAGGCGCGCCATCTGCTCGGCCAGCACCGCCGCGCGGCGCTGGTCCTGCTCCATCGCCGCCACCAGGGCCGCCCGCTGGCGATCGATGTCGGCCGCCGCCGACTTGCGCCGGCCCAGTTCGGCCCGCAGGGCTCCCAGCGACTCGACCAGCCCCGAGCGTTCCTGGGCCGTCTGGGCCAGCAGGTGCTCGGCCGCCGCGAGCATCTCGGCCAGCGCGCCGATCTGCTCGGCCGCGTCGTCGGTCGCGGCGCTCAGTTCGGTGGCGCGCTGCTCGAGTTCGGCCAGGTGCTGCTCGTCGGCGGCGATCTGGGCGGCGGCGGATTCGGCGGCCTGGCGCGACGCCTCGGCACGCTGCAGGGCGCTGGCCTGGGCGTGCCGGGCGCTCTGGCCCTCGCTCTCGGCCTGGCGCTGGCGGTCGGCCAGCTCGTGCCGGCGCAGCTCGGCCTCCTGCTTGCGCGACTCCAGGTCGGCCAGGGCCGCCTCGGCGGCGCGCCGTTCGCCGTCGAGCTCCGCCAGGCGGCTGGTGAGCCCGGCGAGCCGCTGGTGCAGGTCGTCGAAAGCGTCGAGCGTGGCCGCCATGCGCACAGCGCGAAGATCCTCGGACAGGTCCCGGTGGTGGCGGGCCTTGGCGGCCTGACCACGCACCATGCGCAGGCGCCGCTCGGTGTTGTCCAGCTGCTCGCGCGAGCGCACCAGGTTGGCCTCGGTGCGTTCGAGCTTGCGCTCGGCCTCGGCCTTGCGGACGCGGTACTTGGCGACGCCGGCCGCTTCCTCGAACACCACCCGGCGCTCCATCGGCGAGGCCAGAAGCATGCTGTCGACCTTGCCCTGCTCGATGATCGAGTAGGCGTCGGCGCCGATGCCCGTGTCCAGGAACAGCTCGCGGATGTCCTTGAGCCGCGCCTTGCGCCCGTTGATCAGGTACTCGCTGCCGCCGTCGCGGTAGAGCCGGCGCTCGATCTCGACCAGGTCGGCGTCGATGGGCAGCGCCCGCTTGCCCTTGACCGACAGGTCCAGCGCGCTGTGCGCATCGGCGGCGATGGCCTCGTCAACCGGGTCCGAGGCTTCGGCGGGCGCCGGAGCGTCGTCCGCCTCGATCGTCGTCGCCTCGACCGTCGCCTCGGGCGGCAGAGCGGGGACGGCGGGGGCCGCCAGCACCGGGTTCTCGAACGACAGCGTGACGCTGGCCATGCCCACGGGCTTGCGCCCGGCCGAGCCGGCGAAGATCACGTCGATCATCTCGGTGCCGCGCAGCGACTTGCTCGACCGCTCGCCCAGCACCCACTTGATGGCGTCGACGACGTTGGACTTGCCGCAGCCGTTGGGGCCGACGATGCCGGTGATGGCGTCGTCGAAGGTGAACTCGGTCTTGTCGGCGAAGGACTTGAAGCCGCAGAGCGTCAGTTTGGCCAGTCGCATGGTCCGGGCAACCTCCTGTCGCGCCGTGCGGGCCCATCCCTGGGCGGCGCTTCCGGGCGTCGGCGCGACGTGCGCGTCGCACCGCGGGGAGTATGCGGGCCCGGCGGTCCGGAATCAAACGTCCAGACGCATAAAGCGGCCGTTGGCGACCGGGTGAATCGGTTCGCCGGCGGGCGGGCTATGAACCTTTGGCCGGGGGGTTCAGCGGCACCAGCCGGGGCCGGTCGGGCTCGGCTTCGGGGGCCGGGACGGTCGGGCGCGGGCCGGTTCGTCCCGGGGACAAGAGCCTGGCCCGTTCGATGGTCTCGGCCCGCTTGGCCTCGCTCTCGGGCCGCTCGGTCGCGTACCCCGCCGCTTCGGCGTCGGCCAGGAAGGCCAGCAGCCGGTCGCGCTCGGTGGCGAACGACGCCGCCAGGGCGCCCTGCTTCTGCATCTGGTACAGCGCCCCGACCACCTCGCTGTACGTCAGCGCCAGGCCCGGGTCCGGGTCTTCCGGCGACGGCTTGTGGGCCATGAACCGGATCACCGTCATCAGGTCGTCGGCCAGGCGCGTCTGGATCACCGAGTTCGACCGGGCGTCCCGGAAGTACAGCCGCACCGGCGCTTCGCCCGCCGAGCCCGCCCCGTCGGTCGTCAGCATCAGCCGGTCGCTCCAGGCGCTGACCAGCGCCTGCGGGCGGATGCGCACCGACTCCCCGAACAGCACGATCCGCGGCAGGCCCTGCTGCGTCACGTAGATCATCTCGTCCTTCGCCGGCACCGTGTCCACGACGAACCCCGGCCCCAGCGTCACCCGCGCGACCTGGGCGTCCCCACGTTCCTGCAGCGCCTCGTACGCCGCCACGCGAACTTCGAGTTCCGGCGCGTCCAGCAGCCGCCGCAGGGTCGCGTTCACCGTCGGGTTCGACGGCAGCAGCCCCAGCAGCACGATCGCCTCGCTACGCAGCGACGGGCTCACCGCCGACCGCCCCAGCGCGATCTCCGACAGCGGCCCGGTCACCCGCGGGTCGCCCAGGCGCGCCCCGGCCCGCAACGCCGCCATCCGCGGCAGAAACTCCGCATCGTCGTACAGCGGCGCCAGGAACGGAACCGACGCCTGCCCCAGCGCCTCCAGGCACCACGACAGCTCGTTGGCCATCGCCGGCGAGCGCTTCAACTCCTCCGTGTACCGCTTGGCGTACTCCTGCGCAAACGCCGAATCGATCTGCAGGAACCGCAGCAGGTTGATGAACTGGTCCGTACGCTCCCGGTACGCCCGCGGCACGCGGATCGCCAGGCTCTGGCCGCTGCGGCCCCGCGCCGTCTCGCCCTGGTCGCCCGGGCCCGGCGGGAACCGCGTGTTGATCGCGTACTGGATGCTCGCCGCCCGCGCGTGGCTGGCGTTGTCCATCCGCAGTTCCATCAGCAGGGGGTCCGTCACCCGTCCCCCGCGCAGCACCCGCGCCACCGTCCGCGTGACGCCGTCGGCGGCGGCGGCCGCGTCCCGGCCCTGCCCGGGCTCGGCGAAAGGATTGACGAACAACGCGCCGCGTCCTTCGGCCAGCTTGCGCGACCGGGCCGTGCCGAAGGTTCCGGCCGGACCCAGGTGCAGGTCCGTCGTCCAGAGCATGCCTCCCTCGAGGCTGGTCACGCTCGAGCCGGGCAACACCCGCACGCGCACGTCGAATTCCAGGCCCACAGGCGCGCCCGGCGAGATCACGCCCTCGACCAGCACCACGGCGACATTCGGATCCGCCAGCACCTGGCGCGGGCTCTTGCCCGCAAAGGGCCCGTCGGTCAGCGGGCCGCCCTTGCCGATGCCGCCGCGGGCCAGTTCCCGCTCCATCGTCGATTGAATCTGCACCGGGTATGGCCCGCCGCCCGTGCCGTTGAGCCCCACGACCAGGCCGTAGCCCGACACCAGCACCGGCTCCACGCCGACCAGAGTGCACTCGGCCCCGATCGTGCCCCGCAGCACCGAGGGCACATCCCGGACGATCGGCGTGACCTCGCGCGCGGTCTTTCGGGGTTCGCTGGCGCAGCCGAACAGGGCCGCCGCACCGAGCGCCGCGCTGCCCAGCGCCGACAGGCAGCGTGAGGCAACGCGGCGGGCGGAGTTATCCACGGAGTGTCGCATGGTCTTCCCTTGTGGCGAGGCCGAGAGGTGGACCGTAACCGCGAGCGCCGGTTCGTTCAACCCCCGAATTGCCAGAGACTTGCGCCGAAGTGCGCGCCGAGCGAGCCGGGAGGTGATGTGGGGGAAAGCGCTCGGACTCACCCGCGGCCGACGGGTTACCCCCACCGCAGGCCCCGGGCGCGCCGGCGAACCGACTTTTTTGTGCGCCTCCGCAAGTGCTTGAAAACAGGGCGGTTGCGAACAACCGACAGCCTTTCACAGAACTATCCACAATATTTTGCGGTTGGGGAGGCTTGAAGGCACGATCCCTAGTGGTATCCTCCGCCCCCGTTCTTCAACACGCCTTCACGATCGCCCACGTCCCGGGCATACCTGCTAGAATACGAACATATCCGAATGTCCCTTGAACAGGGCCGATCTCATGGCCATTCTCTGTGATTCTCAAATCCGCGAGTTGATCTCGATCGAGCCGTTCGAGCCAGCGGCCAAGCGCCCGGGTCGTATTTCGTACGGGGTGTCATCGTACGGCTACGACATCCGTGTCGGCAGCCGGTTCAAGATCTTCACTCCTACGCCCCGCTCCGGCGGCATCACCATCGTCGATCCCAAGGCCTTCAGCGATGAGCTGTTCGTGGAGATCGATTGCGCCGAGACCGGCGCCGACCACGTGATCATCCCGCCGAATTCCTTCGCCCTGTGCGAGACCGTGGAGGTCATCGAGATCCCGCGCGACGTGCTGGCCATCTGCGTCGGCAAGAGCACCTACGCCCGCTGCGGCCTGGTGCTGAACGTCACGCCGCTGGAGCCCGAGTGGCGCGGCAAGGTCACGCTCGAGATCAGCAACACCACGCCGCTGCCGGCCAAGGTCTACGCCAACGAGGGCATCGGCCAGCTGATCTTCTTCCGCGCGCCGATGGTGTGCGCCGTCAGCTACGCCGACAAGGCCGGCAAGTACCAGGATCAGAAGGGGCTGACGCTGCCCAAGGTCGATTGATGCACGGCTCGTACCGCGCGGTCCGGTCCCGCACCGGCGCCGCGCTTCCCGCGGTTCACACGTTCCATCCACGAAGCTGTTCGTGAGCAGGGGTCGCAGGACATGAAGATCGCACGGAAGTTCACCGTCGCCGGCAAGGACGCCTTCAGCACCGTCGAGTGGGTCAAGCGCTCGTCGAAGATCACCAACCCCGACGGTTCGGTGGTCTTCCAGATGGACGACGCCGAGGTGCCCGCCAAGTGGTCGCAGCTGGCCACCGACATCATGGTGAGCAAGTACTTCCGCAAGGCGGGCGTGCCGCAGACCGACGCCCAGGGCCGCGCCGTCGAGAAGGACGGCAAACCGGTCACCGGCCCTGAGCGTTCGGCGCGCCAGGTGATCCACCGCCTGGCCGGCTGCTGGCGGCACTGGGGCGAGACGCACGGCTACTTCGATACCGCCGCCGATGCGCAGGCGTTCTACGACGAGCTGGTGTACATGCTGGTGCACCAGATCGCGGCCCCCAACTCGCCGCAGTGGTTCAACACCGGCCTGAACTTCGCGTACGGCATCACCGGCCCGGCGCAGGGGCACTTCGTCTGCGACCCCAGGACCGGCGAGGTGGGCCTGGCCAGGGACGCGTACACGCACCCGCAGCCGCACGCGTGCTTCATCCAGAGCGTGACCGACGACCTGGTGAACGAGGGCGGGATCATGGACCTGTGGGTGCGCGAGGCGCGCCTGTTCAAGTACGGCTCGGGCACGGGCACCAACTTCTCGTCGCTGCGGGCCGAGAACGAGTCGCTCTCGGGCGGGGGCAAGAGCAGCGGCCTGATGTCGTGGCTGCGCATCGGCGACCGCGCCGCCGGCGCCATCAAGAGCGGCGGCACCACCCGGCGCGCCGCCAAGATGGTCTGCCTCGACATGGACCACCCCGACATCGAGCAGTTCATCAACTGGAAGGTCCGCGAGGAGATCAAGGTCGCCGCGCTGGTCGAGGGCATGAAGCACCTGGCCCCCGAGCACCGCCAGACCGCCGAACGGCTGGGGCTGAAGCTCGACTACGACTTCAACGGCGAGGCGTACCAGACCGTCAGCGGGCAGAACAGCAACAACTCGGTGCGCATCGCCGACGAGTTCTTCGATGCGCTCGACGCCGGCGCCCAGTGGCAGACGCGGTACCGCCTCACCGGCAAGCCCGCCCGCCAGTACCGCGCCGAGGACCTGTGGGAGCAGGTTTCCTACGCCGCGTGGCGCTGCGCCGACCCCGGCGTGCAGTACGACACAACGATCAACGCGTGGCACACGTGCCCCAGCGGCGGGCGCATCAACGCCAGCAACCCGTGCTCGGAGTACATGTTCCTCGACAACACGGCGTGCAACCTGGCGTCGATCAACCTGATCGAGCTGTACGACCCCAAGACGCGCCGCTTCGACGTGGAGCGCTACGAGCACGCCATCGACCTCTGGACGATCGTGCTGGAGATCAGCGTGCTCATGGCGGCGTTCCCCTCCGCCGAGATCGCCCGCCTGAGCTACCGCTACCGCACGCTGGGGCTGGGCTTCGCCAACCTGGGCGCGCTGCTCATGCAGGCGGGCCTGGCGTACGACTCGCCCGAGGCCCGCGCCCTGGCCGGGTGCTTCTCGGCGATCCTCACCGGTCGTTCCTACCGCATGTCGGCGGTCATGGCCCGCGAGCTGGGGGCGTTCGAGGGCTTCGAGGCCGACCGCGACAACATGCTCCGGGTCATCCGCAACCACCGCCTGGCGGCCCACGGCACGCCGCGCGACAGCGCCAAGTACGAGAACCTGCGCATCCGGCCCGTGCCGATCGACCACGGGGTGATGAGCGGCGGCTCGGTGCTGGTGCGCAACGCGTCGGAGCTGCTGCGCCGGTCCGTCGAGGCCTGGGACGAGGCGCTGGAGCTGGGCATCGCCCACGGCTACCGCAACGCGCAGGTCACGGTCATCGCCCCCACCGGGACCATCGGCCTTCTGATGGACTGCGACACCACCGGCGTCGAGCCCGATTTCGCCCTGGTGAAGTTCAAGAAGCTCGCCGGCGGCGGGTACTTCAAGATCGCCAACGCCTCGGTGCGCCCGGCGCTCGAGGCCCTGGGCTACGGCGAGGCGCAGATCCACCAGATCATGACCTACCTGCTGGGCACGCTGAGCCTCGACACGCCCATCCCCGGCGGGGCCGGCACGCTCCGCTCGCTGCTCCTGGCCAAGGGCCTGACCCCCGAGCAGACCGACCGCATCAACGGCGCGCTGCCCACGGTCTTCGAGCTCGGCTTCGCGTTCAGCGCCTGGTCGGTCGGCGACGATGCGCTCAAGCGCCTGGGCATCGACCCCGATCGCGCCAAGGCCGACGCCGGGTTCAACCTGCTCCGCGAGCTGGGCCTGGGCGCCGCCCAGGTCGATGCGCTCAACGACGCCGTCTGCGGGCGACAGACCGTCGAGGGCGCGCCGCACCTCAAGCCCGAGCACCTGAGCGTCTTCGATTGCGCCAACAAGTGCGGCAAGATCGGCCGGCGGTTCATCGCCGCCGAGGGCCACATCCGCATGATGGCCGCCGTGCAGCCGTTCATCTCCGGCGCGATCTCCAAGACCATCAACCTGCCCGCCGAGGCCACCGTCCGCGACGTCAAGGACGCCTACCGCCTCAGCTGGGAGCTGGGCATCAAGGCCAACGCGCTCTACCGCGACGGCAGCAAGCTCAGCCAGCCCCTGAGCACCAAGGCCGACACCGCCGACGCCAAGGACGATTCGGGAAAAGCGCCGTCGGCCGAGGCATCGGCCGCCGCTGCCACGACGACCGGTGCGGCGGCTGTTGACGCCCGAGCCGAAGCGACCGAGCGCCTGGCCGAGACCCTCGTCAAGGTGGTCGAGCGGCCGATGCGCCGCCGCCTGCCCGACACCCGCGCCAGTATCACCCACAAGTTCAACATCGCCGGGCACGAGGGGTACCTCACCGTCGGCCTCTACGAGGACGGCATGCCCGGCGAGGTGTTCATCACCATGGCCAAGGAAGGCTCGACCATCGGCGGCCTCATGGACTGCGTCGGCACCGCCGTCTCCGTCGCCCTGCAGTACGGCGTGCCCGTCGAGAGCCTGGTCAACAAGTTCACCCACCAGCGGTTCGAGCCCGCGGGCATGACGACCAACCGCGACATCCCCTTCGCCAAGAGCCTGGTCGACTACATCTTCCGCTGGATGGGCATGCAGTTCATCCCCGGCTACCGCGAGGCCAACGCCCCTCGGCGCGACCCCGAGCCCGCCGCCGCCCAGGCACGCGAAATGGCCGCGCTCTCCGGTCGCGACGATGACCCCGCCGAACCGGCCGCCCCGATCGAACCCCCGGCCGCCCGCCGGCGCGTCGCCGAGGTGCCGACGGCGGTGGAGCACGGCGCCACCCATCACCGTCACATCCACATCGAGCAGAAAGTCACCACCATCGACGTCGACGACGCCCAGCGCGAGACCGTCTCGGCTCTGGCCGTCGCCATGCAGAGCAGCGGCGATGGGCCGCCCTGCGAGGTCTGCGGCACCATCACGGTCCGCAACGGCACCTGCTACAAGTGCGTCAACTGCGGTTCCGGAGTGGGCGGCTGTTCATGAGCGGCCCCGCGGCCGCAGCGATCAAGCGCAGGACCGGCGGGTGAGCCACGGTGGGAGGATGGACCCCCGCCCCGGGCGTGCATGAAGGATCTCCACGCCCGGCCCCGGCGGTCAGCAGACGGGAGCCTTGAAGGGCCACGGACGAGTTTGCGTGCCGGCCCGCCGGTCCTGCCTTTTTCAGCGTTGATTCCGAAGCGAGGCGCCCCCGACGGTCCGCTGGCCCGGGTCGGGGGTTTCCCGGGGGCGAACCCGCTCGACCCGGGGGGGCGAGCGCTGAACGATCCCTCAATTCAATGGTCGCGGGCGGGCGGCTTGTTGCCCAGTTTCGCATGTTTGGGGGTTGACCGGACGCCGCGCCGCAGTCCCGAGTGTGCGGGTCGTGTGATTCTCACGGAAATCCGAAGGACTTGCTTGCTCTTTCCGTGATCTCGGCTATCTTCCTCCCGTCGGAAGGAGTCCTCGGGCCTCAGGCACGCGCCCACGCGTGCAGGTTGCCCGGGCGTGTTGCCTGTGCACACGCACTGATTGGGAGGGAAACTCATGGTTTCTCGTATGTCGATGTCTGTGTTTGCTCTTGCCTTGGCTGCTGGCGCTGCCACTGCCCAGGCCGATGTCGTCGCGTCGCTGTCGTACCAGACGCTGACGGGGTCGTTTACTTCCACTGGCGCGACGACGGGCACGTTCACTGCCAATGCCACGACCGCAGGTCAGTCTTCGGCGGGGAACAGCACGGGTAACGTCACGCGTGAGCCGGCCGGCGGCAACGCTGCGTTCTTCCCGGGCTTCTCCGGTGTCGCCCCCGCCGCGTTCTCGCTGTCGCTCAGCGTGACCGGCATCACGGGCACCGGCGCCTCGGCTTCCGGGTTGTTCACAGCCACGGACGTCCTGGGCAACACGATCGCCGGCTCGATCACCGGCACGTGGATCTTCAGCAACCAGCCCGGCATTCAGCTGGCCTTCTTTGACGGCCTGCTGAGCAACGTGAACTACACTGCCGTCAACGGCAACCTGTTCACGGGCAACTCCGGCGCCGCCAACATGGCCGGCATCGGCAGCAACCTGCCCGGTGGTCTGCAGATCACGTTCCTGCAGAGCGTTCCGCCCTCGATCTTCTCCGTGGACATCCCCGTCGTTTCGACGGTCGTCCAGGCGCAGATCACCCCGACCCCCGGCGCTCTGGCGCTGGTCGGCCTGGGTGGCCTGGCCGCGGCTCGCCGCCGGCGCTGATCCGACATGCCTGAATGCTTGAGTTTTCCAGCGGCCGGCAGGCACCCCCTGCCGGCCGTTT
Source organism: Phycisphaeraceae bacterium (assembly GCA_026126345.1). GTDB lineage: Bacteria > Planctomycetota > Phycisphaerae > Phycisphaerales > UBA1924 > JAHCJH01. The sequence continues at coordinate 51,012 of JAHCJH010000002.1, forward strand.
TTCATGAACGCATCGCCTGAAATTGGTGGGTAATTGCCTAGATTCACGGTCGAATCACCCGATTTCGGGTCGGTTCCACCGCTGAATCCACCGCCCGCCCGCGAAAGTGCAGTTATCTTGTTCGCAGCGCACGGATTTCCCTTGCATCGCCCCGTATGTACGCTATGTTTGTGGCTTCAAGGTCAGGGTTCGGCAGCACAGCCATCGGCTGTCGCCGAAGTCGGTAGGTCAGGTCCTAGCCCAGGGAGAGAACATGAAAAAGGTTGTGACCAGTCTTCTGATCGTGGGGTCCGCGATGAGTGCCGCGGCCGTTTCGGCCAACGCCGACATCGTGATCTCGTTTGGCTATCAGCAGCTCGCCGGCTCGTTCACGCCCGGCCAGTCCAATGATGGCACCTTCACGGCGATCTCGGTGTCGCTGCCGAACAGCCTGCAGTCGACGGGCTTCGTCAACCGCGAAGTTCCGACGACCGGCTCGGCGAACTTCGCCCCCGGCTTCGACCAGAACGGCGCGGGCGACGGCGAGTTCATCCTGCAGCTGACGCTCACGAACATCACCAACACCAGCGCCAACGCGTCCGGCTTCTTCCGGATCCGCGACGTCGGCAACACCGGCGACACCATCGGCGGCGTCGTCACCGGCGTCTGGAACCTGCAGAACCCCGGCCTGCCGTTCTTCAGCGGCTCGCTGACCCAGGTCATTTACGCCAACAACAGCGGCGACGGCTCGTTCGACGGCACCGGCGGCAGCGGCTTCTCCATGAACGGCCTGCCCCCGAACCCGCTCACCGGCCAGATCCAGACGCTGCTCATCTACTTCAACGTGCCGCAGTCCTTCGCCGGCCCGTTCAGCAACATCTCGACGAACGTGCAGGGCCAGCTGATCCCCACCCCCGGCGCCCTGGCGCTCATGGGCGTGGCCGGCCTGGCCGCCTCGCGTCGCCGTCGCTAAGCCCGGTCCTGAACTGATCCCCCGTCACAACCGACGGCCGGCGGAGCAATCCGCCGGCTGTTTTTTCGTGGTGCCGGAAGCTCGCGACGCTCACCCGCCCAGGGCCGCGCGGCCCATCGGCAGTTCGAACCGATCGCGCACCGTGCAGTAACCCTGTCCGCCCAGGCGCCCGACCGCGTCCAATGCCGCGGCGTCGGTGTGCATGCGTTCGTTGACGACGCCGTCGCGCACATACACGTGCACGACTTCGCCCACGACGATGTTGGCCCCACCGGGCACGCCCGGGGCCAGGCTCGTCACGCTCCGCGTGACACATTCGAACGCCGCCGGAGACCCCGCCACACGCGCCGGCTGGACCCGCGCGGACGGTTCGGAGGTCAGCCCGGCCAGGTCCCACTCGCTCTGTCCGTAGGGCAGCGGCTCGGCGCAGGCCGCCATCCGCCGCGCCAGGTCGTGGGAAACGACATTGACCACGAACTGGCCCGAGCCACCCTGCCCCGGCGGCCGGGCGTTCCGCAGCGAGTCCTTTTCGTTCCCCGAATCGTTGTTGGCCGGGCAGAACAGCAGCGTCATCGGCGTGGCGCCCACCCCCGCGAAGAACGAGAACGGCGCCAGGTTCGGCCGGCCGTCGGGCGACAGCGTGCTCACCCAGGCGATCGGGCGCGGCACGATGCAACCGATCATCAGCTTGTAGCGCTCCGCGTGGCTCAGGCGGGCCGGGTCGATCTCCATAGGCCCGCAGTTTATGGGACGGCACTAGCATCCGGCGTGACCGATCGCGGCGACACATCGCTCACCTGGGCCGGGTTGCTGGCCCAGTGGATGGCCCTGGCCCGGGCCACGGCGCGCCTGCCGGCCGGGCCGGAGAACGACCGCTGGCGTTCGTCGGCGCCGTCGATCATCGGCCTGCACGCGCTCACGTGCGCCCTGGGCGACCTGGACCGGTTGCCGGCGGCGGAACGCTCGGCGGCGCTCGACACCGCCGCCGTGTCGATCGATCGCCACGAGGGGCTGCTGCGCGGGCTGTGGAGCGGCGCGCCGCTGCCGGGCGAATTGGAGGCCCTGGCGGCCGACGCCAGGGCCGCGTGGGTCGCGGCGAGCCGGCGCGCCCGGTCTGGCGAGTCGTAAGCGGGTATGCTGCGGGGGCGGTCGGGCGTTGCGCCGCGACCGGCGGGGTCAACACACGGGCGGACGATGAGGAACGCACGCGGTCTCGGTTGGGGCGATGGCTGGACACGGCGCCTGGCGCTGGCGGGTGTGGCGCTGTCCGCGTCGGTCGCCGGCGGCTGCGTGTGGGAGGAGCCGGCATCCCCGAACCGGCTGCTGGTGTCCGAACGGGCCGAGCCGCTGCCGGCCTCGGCGTGGCCGGAGCGCGACCAGCGCTCGGTCGAAGCGGTGCTGGCGTCGATCGGCCCGACGGCGCGCATCCACACGCGCTCCGTCGAGCGCGAGAAAGAACGCCTGGTGCCGATCGACGAGACCCGCACGTTCGAGGTGGTCAACAAGCTGGCCGTCGGGCAGGGGTTGATCCTGGACGTGCGACCGCCGGGCGTTGCTCGAGCGGCCCCGGGCACGCTGGTGTTCTCGTCGGTGGGCGGCGGCATGCCGCTGCAGGACGACGGCGCCGCCGACGCCGGCGCCCAGAGCGAGCAGGGGGCGCTGTCCGGCATCGTGTTCCGGATCACCGAGCCGCTGGGCGGCGTCGCGGTCCGCGGGATCGTGTTCCACCTGCACGGGCTGGGGGGCATCGAGTACGAGCAGTCGGTGGCCGATGCGCTGCTTCGCGCGGGGTTCATGGTGCTGCAGGCCGAATTTCCCTGGCAGCGCTGGCGGCAGCGGCGCATCGAACTGGGAACCGAGGCGGAGCTCGAGGCCGTCGCGGGCGAGCTGGCGGCCATGTCCGACGACTGCCAGGCCGAGATGGCCTACGCCGCCGAGGCGGCGGTGGACTACCTCTGGGAGACCCGGCCCGCGCTGCGCGGCACGCCGGTGGTCGTGACCGGCTTCAGCGCCGGCAGCCTCACCGGCTGCACGATCGCCGCCCGCCTGGGCGGGCGCGTCGCCGCCGTGGTGCTCGCCGGCAGCGGGAGCAACGTGGCGCACATCGTGCAGACCAGCGACCTGACCAACGGGGGCGTCAACATCGCCCGCGGCGGCCAGCGCGTCCGCGGCTCGCTGGCCGGGCTGGTCAGCGGGCGGTACCTGGTCAAATCGCGCCTGGACCCGTACCACACGGCCGCCCAGTTGCGCCGAGTGCCCACGCTGCTGATCCACGCCAGCGCCGACGACATCGTGCCCGCCGACACCGGGGAAGAGCTCTACGAGCGACTCGGCCGGCCGGAGCGCTGGGTGGTCACCGGCGGCCACCGGACGCTCTTCCTGCGCCTGGGCACGCTGGCCGAACAGATCGCGGCCTGGGTCGATCGCGCGGTGGCACAGTGGGCCGGCCGGTCCCGGTAGGGGCCCGGTTCGGCGGCGTGTCACGGCCTCGACTACGCCACGGCCGGGCGTGCGGGCGCTAGGATCGGCCCGATGGAGCGCCGGCGCGGCCTTCGGGGCCGGGGCGCCACCGAACACAGCACGAGCGAGAAGGACGGGCGACATGCGTCGAGCGAAGATCAGCGTCATCGGGGCCGGCAACATCGGGGGCGAGTGCGCGCGGTCGATCGCGATGAAGGAACTCGGCGACGTCGTGCTGCTGGACATTCCCAACCGCGAGAAGCCCGAGCTGCACATGCCCCGGGGCAAGGCGCTGGACCTGGCCTGCTGCGGCCCGGTCGAGAACTTCGACGCCCGGATCACCGGCACCTTTGAGTACCAGGACATCGAGGGCAGCGACGTGGTGGTCGTGACCGCCGGCGTGCCCCGAAAGCCCGGCCAGAGCCGCGACGACCTGGTGCAGATCAACGCGGGGATCGTCAAGAACGTCGCCACCAACATCAAGCAGTACGCGCCCAACGCCGTGGTGATCGTGGTGAGCAACCCGCTGGACGCGATGGTCTACGTGATGTGGAAGGCCACGGGCTTTCCGGCGCACCGCGTGATGGGCCAGGCCGGGGCGCTGGACGTGGCGCGGTACAAGACGTTCCTGGCGATGGAGCTCGGCGTCAGCGTCGAGGACATCCAGGGCCTCTTGCTGGGCGGGCACGGCGACGACATGGTCCCCCTGCCGCGGCGCACCAGCGTCAACGGCATCCCGATCACCGACCTGCTCCCTGCCGAGAAGATCCAGGCGTGCGTGGACCGGGCCAAGGTCGGCGGCGGCGAGATCGTCAAGCTCATGGGCACCAGCGCGTGGTACGCCCCGAGCGCCGGCACGGTCGAGATGGTCGAGTCGATCGTCCGCGACAAGAAGCGCGTGATCGCCAGCGCCGCCTACTGCGAGGACGAGTACGGCGTGGCCCCCGGCCAGAAGGGCAAGGGCCTGTTCGTCGGCGTGCCGTGCGTGCTGGGCTCCCGCGGCGTCGAGAAGATCATCTCCTTCAAGCTCGACGAGACCGAGCGCAAGTTCATGGACGAGTCGATCAGCCACGTGCGCGATCTCATCGGCGTGGTCAAGCGCATGTTCCCCGAAATGGCCTGAGCGCACCTTGGCGCGGCGGGGACCGCGCGCCGGGTGGTTTGGAGGCTCGGGGGATCGCAGGGCGGTCGGATCGCAGGGAATCACACCATGTACACCACGAAGTCACTGGCGGCACTGATTCTGGCGGCGGGCTCACTGGCGGTCGGGGGCGTCTCTTGGGCGCAGCCCGGCGGCGGTCGCGAGGATCAGCCCATTTCCGCCGCGACGGACAAGCAGCCCGAAACGCCCAAGGTTCGCCTGGTCAAGCCCGAGGCCGCCAGCACCGACGCGGAACTCCGCTCGGCGCTGGCCATGCTCACCGGCTCGTTCAAGGCCGCGCCCGCCGGCGACCAGCCCGCGCTGCGCCTCAACACGTCGCTGATCACGGTGGAGGGTTGGGACAACGCGCTGTACTTCGAGCTGACGCGCGACGACGCCCCGGCGGTGCCGTTCCGCTCCGGCGTCATGCACCTGTACCGCCGCCAGGGCGGGCTGGTGCTGCGCCAGTGCGCCTTCGAGGGCGCCAGGACCAGCGCCACCTTCGGCCACATGCTGGCCGGCCTCTGGGCGGCCCCCGAAACGCTGCCCGTGCTCAAGCCGGAACAGCTCATCGCGATCGTCGATCTGCCCGTGCGCAAGACCGAGAGCGGCTTTGCCGCCGGCACGGCCGCCGCCGCGCCCACCATGATCTCCGGCGCGACGGAGTTCACCAGCGCCCTGACCATGACCGCCGGGGGGCTGTCGATCGCCGACCGGGGGTTCGACGCCACGGGCAAGCAGGTCTGGGGCCCGGCGCCCGACGCAGCGACGGCGTTCTCCCGTGTCGAGCCCGCGGCCAAGGTCGAGATCCGTGACAACGGGCTGGTGCTGATCGACCTGGTTCCGGCGCGCGATCCAGGCCGGCTCGCCGGCGACGGCAGCGAGGCCGTCCTGCACTACACCGGTTGGACGCTCGAGGGCTTCGAGTTCGATTCATCGCGCCGCCCCGGGCGCGAGCCGCTGAAGCTCACGCTGCCCGGGCAGTTGATCGCCGGGTGGAATCTGGGCATCCCGGGCGTGGGCAAGGGCACGGTGCGAAAGCTCGTGATCCCCGGCGTGCTGGGCTACGGCGAACGCGGCAACCCCCGCGCCCGAATCGGCCCGAACGCCACGCTGGTGTTCGAGGTCGAGTGCGTCTGGCTGCAGCTCGCCGGCGAAGCGCCAGCCGATCGCGCCGATCCATCCGAAGTCGCTCCCAAGGACGCCAGGAAGCCCGAGGGCAAGTAACGACCGATGCCCTCGCGCCGCTCCCAGCGCGACGCGGAGAATCCCGCCCAGCGGTCGGACGTCGATCACTACGAACGCCTCGGCGTCGATCCCGACGCGTCGGCCGAGGCCATCCGGCGCGCCTTCCGGGCGCTGGCGCGGCAAGTGCACCCCGACGTGAACCGTCGGCCCGACGCCGCGGCCCGTTTCGCCGAGATCCAGTCGGCCTACGAGGTGCTGAGCGATCCCGAGCGGCGGCGCGCGTACGACGGTGAACTGCAGGCCGCTTCGCGCCGGGCGCAGCGTGAGGACGCCGGCGTGCAGGGGCACTACACCTGGACGAACGTCGCCTCCCGCGGGCAGACGGTCGCCGGCCCGAGGCACGACGAGGTTGAAGAGTTCTGGGACACGTTCTTTGCCCGCCGAGCCGGCGAAACCGGCCCGGGGCCGGGCCCGGCCTGAACCGCCGGGCGCGGTAGACTGTGGGCATGCAATCCAAAGCCACGACCGTCGAGCAGTACCTGGCCGAGTTGCCCGCCGACCGACGCGAGGCGTTGCAGGCCGTCCGGCGCGTGGTCCTGGCCAACATCGACAAGAAGGGCTACCGCGAGTGCATGGGCTACGGCATGATGGGCTACGCGGTGCCGCACAGCGTCTACCCGCCGGGCTACCACTGTGACCCGAGCCAGCCGCTGCCGTTCGTCGGCATGGCCTCGCAGAAGCAGCACATGTCGTTCTACATGATGTGCCTGTACGGCAACACCGGAATGGAGCGCTGGTTCCGCGATGCCTGGGCTAAGACGGGCAAGAAGCTCGACATGGGCAAGTGCTGCATCCGCTTCAAGCGGGTCGAGGATCTGGCGCTCGACGTCATCGGCGAGGCCATCCGCCGCATGCCCGCCGAGAAGTACATCGCGCTCTACGAATCGGCGATCAAGGGCGCCCGGCGCGCCAAGACGGCGCCCAAGCCGAAACCCAAAGCCAAAGCCAAGGGCGCCGTCAAGGCCCGCCGCCAGCCCGCGTCGGCCGCCAGGCGAGGCGGGAAGGCCGCCGGGCGCACCGCCCGTGCCCCGCGACGCGCC
>JAHCJH010000020.1 GCA_026126345.1 Phycisphaeraceae bacterium
TCCACCCGCGCCCGAACGTGCAGCGACCGCAGGTCCCCCACCACCACCGCGCCAACCTGTGTCCCGTTGCCCGCCGGACCGGACACCGCCTGCCCCGGCTCCACGTTCCGCTTGAGCACCGTCCCGTCGATCGGCGACCGCACCACCAGCCGGTCCAGCCTCAGTTCGATCGCCCGCACATCCGCCCGCGCCTGCCCCAATTCCGCCGACGCCACCGCCGCCTCCCGGTCCCACGCCCCGGCCTCGGCCCGCTGCAACTCCGCCCGCGACTGCTCCAGTTCCGCCTCGCTCACCTGCACCGCGAACCGCAGACGCGAGATCTCCGACGCCGTCGCCGCCGCCTTGTCCCCCGCGCGCAGCATCTCCGCCAGCCGGTCCCGCGCATCGTCCAGGCGCGCCGCCGCACGCTGCACCGCCGCGCGCAACGGCGGCAGATCCTCCGCCCGCGGCATCGCCACCAGCCTCGCCAGGCGTGCCTCCGCCGTCGCCACCGCGCTGCTGGCCCGCACGTGCTCGGCCTCCAGCAGCCGCGCATCCATCTCCAGCAGCGGCTGGCCCTGACGCACCAGTTCACCCACCTGCACCAGCACCCGCGCCACCAGCCCCGCCTCCGGAGCGCCGACCGCGATGTTCCGGGTCGCGGCCTCCACGATGCCCGTTCCGGCGATCCCGCGCTCGAACGGGTTCACCGACGGCGGCGCCGCCGGCGGCGGCTCGGGCGGGCGGTCGCGATTGATCGTCGCCACCGTGTACACCGCCACCGCCAGCCCCAACACCGACAGCAGAATCGTCGTCCACTTCGTCATGGCTTGCTCCCTGCCCGTCAGAAATCAGCGTCGATCGCCCCGCCCGGCCGGGGCGGCCCGCCCGCCACACCGCCCGCACCCCCGGCGCTCGCCGCGTGCGGCTCGGCGTGCGTTGCTTCCCTCAGGATGAACTCCGCCGGCGTCTGCTTCAGCACGCCGTCTTCCATCTCCTCGATCCGGTCGGCATAGTGGAACGTCCGGTTGTCGTGCGTCACCACGATCACGCACCGCCGCCGCCCCTGCTCATCCCGTCCCGACGCCGCCTCCTTGATCAGGTCCATCACCGTCTGGCCCGTCCGGGCGTCCAGGTTCGCCGTCGGCTCGTCGCACACCAGAAGGCGCGGGCGGCCCACCAGCGCCCGCGCGATCGCCACCCGCTGCTGCATGCCCCCCGACAACTGCGCCGGCAGCGCCTCGGCACGATCCGCCAGCCCCACACGCCGCAGGGCCTCCACCGCCGCCTGCTTCGCCCGCGGCAGCGGCGTGCCGCGCACCACCAGCGGCACCGCCACGTTCTCCCACGCCCGCAGCGGCGCCAGCAGGTTGAACTGCTGGAACACGAACCCGACCAGCTCGGCCCTTCGCGCCGTCTTCTGTTCGGCCGACAGCGTGCCCCAGTCCACCCCGAACACCTCGGCCACGCCCTCGTCGGCGTCCAGCACGCCCGAGATCACCGACACCAGCGTCGTCTTGCCGCACCCCGAAGGGCCCACCAGCATCACCAGCTGCCCGGCCGCTAGGTCAAGGTCCACCCCGCGCAGCGCGCGAACTTCGGTGTTGCCGCGCCCGAACCGCTTGCGGACGCCCCGCAGCCGCACCGCGTGCTCCGCCGCGCCGCTCACTTGAACACCACCGCGGGCTCCAGCCGCAGCACGCGCCGAAGGCTCAGCAGCGAGCCGACGCTGATGCACAGGATCATGCCCACCAGCGAGCCCACCAGCAGCTGCCAGGGGAAGTACGCCGCCAGTTCCATCCCCGGCTGGCGGCTCTGCAGCGTGAACAGCGCGGTGCACCCCACGCCCACCCCGTAGCCGATCAGCCCCACCCACACCGCCTGCAGCAGCACCATGCCGATCAGCGCCCCGCGCCGCGCCCCCATCGCCTTGAGCACCGCGTAGTTGCGGCTGTTCTCCATCGTGAACTGGTAGAAGATCGCACCCGACACCGCCAGCCCGACGATCAGCCCCAGCAGCACCGTGATCCCGAAGTTGATCCCGATGCCCGTCTCGATCAGGATGAACCGCACCGTGCGGTCCGTCATCTCCGCGTGCGTGAACGCCGCCACGTCCGGCAGCCGCCCGATCTCCTCCTGCACCCGCCGCACGTCCGCACCCGGACGCACCTTCACCAGCACGTACGTCATCGCGTTGCGCCCCAGCGGCACGAACCTCAGGCAGTTCGCGTACGTCGTGTACACCACCGCCGGCGAGTCGAACCCCGGCTTGGCGCGGCAGTACCCCACCACGATCGCCCGGCGGTCGTTCAGCTTCAGCGTGTCGCCGATCCGCACGTTCTCCAGCTTCGACCGCGCCGACTCCTCCACCAGCACCGCCCCCTCGATCCGCAGATCCTCCAGGCGGCCCTCGGTCACCACCGGCGGCTGGCCCACCATCGTCGTGCGGTCGATCCCCACCAACTGGATGTACCGAGAGTTGCCGCTCGGCAGGTCGCACTGCACCCGCGACGAGAAGAACGGCTCGGCCCACAGCACCCCCGGCGTGCTCCGCACCCGGCTGAGGTCCTCGTCGCTCAGCGCCCGCGTCTCGCTCACGTACCGCACAAACTTATTGGCCACCCACAGGTCCGGCTGCGCCACGTTCTGCAGCGGGCCGGTCGCCCGGATCAACAGCCCCATGAAGATCGCCGCCTGCTGGCTGATCAGCAGCACGGCAAAGCCCAGCCCGCACACCAGCGCGAGGTACTTGGGCCGATCGCCCAGAAGCATCCGCAGCGCGATTCGCCACATGCGCGGACAGCCGCCTTTCCAGGCCCGCGGCGTGCACGCGGGCCCGTCAACGTAGGCCGCCGATCGCCGCCCCGCCGCCGATCCCGCGCCGGCTCAGCCGTTGCGCTTCTCGAAGTCCTTCATGAACTGCGCCATCGCCTCGCACCCGGCCTTCGGGAACGCGTTGTAGATGCTCACGCGCATGCCCCCGGTCGCCCGGTGGCCCTTGATCCCGTCGATGCCCTGCGCCTTGGCCTCGCTCAGGAACTTCTCTTCCAGCGCCTCGGTCCCCAGGCGGAAGGTGATGTTCATCAGCGAGCGGCTGTCCTTCCGGGCGTGCGGCTTCCAGTACGCCGAGCCGTCCAGCACATCGTAAATCAGCTTCGCCTTGGCCGCGTTCGCCGCCGCCAGCGCCTTGAGACCGCCCTGCTTCTTGATCCACTTGGCCATCAGGCCCACGGTGTAGATCGCGAACGTCGGCGGCGTGTTCGGGCGGCTCTCGTCCTTGGCGAACGTGCCGTACTGGAGCATCTTGGGGATGTCCTTGTTCGCCCCGGCGACCAGGTCGTCCCGGATGATCACGAACGTCGTGCCCGTCGTGCCCAGGTTCTTCTGCGCGCCGCCGTAGATCACCCCGTACTTCGTCACATCGATCGGCTCGCTGAAGATGTCGCTCGACGCGTCGCACACCAGCGGCACACCCGCCGGCGCCGCCGGCACGCGCTTCCACTGCGTGCCGTAGATCGTGTTGTTGCTCGTCATGTGCACGTACGCCGGGCGCGCCGAGTAGCGGATCTGGTCGTCGCCCGGGATGTACGAGTGGTTCTTGTCCTTGCTCGTCCCGGCGATGTGCACCGTCGCGCCGGCGTTGTGGCACTTGGCGTACTGCTGCGCATCCTCCGCCGACTTCTCGCCCCAGTACCCCGTGATGATGTAGTCCGCCGTGCCGCCCTTGGGCAGCAGGTTCGCCGGAACGATGTAGTTCTGGCTGCTCGCGCCGCCCGTCATGAACAGGATCCTGTAGTTCGCCGGGATCCCGCCCACCTCGCGCAGATCCTTGTCGATCTCCGCGATCATCGCGTCGTACTGCTTGCCGCGGTGGCTGATCTCCAGCACGCCCATCCCGCAGCCCTTGTAGTTCCACACGTCTTCCTGGATCTGGCGGATCACCTCCTCGGGCAGAACGCTCGGCCCGGCGCCGAAGTTGTAGATCCGACCCGAGGAGCCCGAGCTGCTGGCCGACTTGGCCGGTGCGTGCATCGTCGTCATGGCGTCGCCTTTCCTGCTGAAGTCGCGGTCGCTCAAGGATAGCAGCGGCCCGCCAGCCCCGGCCGCGCCCGCCCCCGCGTTCCTTCCCGCGTCACGGCTTCGGCCGCGGGCCCACCAGCAGGAACCGCCCGATCCGGATGTCGAACGTCTCGCCCGTCCGCGGGCCGCGCACCACCTGCATCGTGTACGCCCCCTCCATCGTCCCCCAGTGCGTCCCCAGCGGGCAGAACGACGTGTACACGAACTGCCCGCCGGGCGTCAGTTCCGGCTGCTCGCCCACCACCCCTTCGCCCTCCACCTCGTGCCGCTCACCGTCCGCGTCCACGATCACCCACCGCCGCGACAGAAGCTTCGCCTGCTCCAGGCCCTCGTTGGCGATCCGGATCCGGTACGCGAAGAAGTACTTGCCCGCGCCCGGGTCGCTCTGCTCCGGCACGAACCGCGGCTGCACCGTCACACGGAACCCATCGGTCACCACCTCCGAGCCTTCCTGGCGCGGGGCCTTGGTCGGCAGCATGTGCGGGCTCGACGTCATCGCGTCCAACAGTACGCGATGCGCCCGCGACGAGTTTCAATCCCGTCGTCGCCACCGGCCCCCGCTACTCAGGCTTGGGACCGTGCCCGGTCACCGGGCAGCCCCCGCCCGGCCCGCCCGATCCGCCCGTCGCGGGCGGCGTCGGCGCCCCGGCCCGCACCGCCCCCGGCTCGAACCCAGGCAGCGCAAACCGTGACCGATGCTCCGGCGGCTCCGACCCGTCCGGCCGCACGCCCTTCATGTACGCCTTCTCCCAGAACGGCGTTCCCTTGCCGAACAGGTCCGCCAGCCCCGCCGAACGCGACGACACGAACGCCGCGTACTGCTTGAACAGCGTCTTGTCCTCCGTGATCGGAGCCACCCGTGGCCGCACGTCCTCGAGCATCGCCATCGGGAACGGGCAGATCATGCAGATCGGCTCGCCCTTGCGAAACCAGATCGGCTCTCGACGGCGCGTGATCTTCCAGTTCATCGTGAACGAGTACGGCGCCCAGTCCGTCTCCACGATGCCGTCGAGCGGCGCCGCCCCGTCCTTGGCGCAGTTCGTCGGCCCGCGCACCAGCATGCCGTACCCCGGGCTGGTCCGGAACAGGTACGGCAGGCTGAACGTCAGGATCCCCGAACCAAAGTGCGACGTGATCTGCCCCTTGTTCGGCCCCAGATCTTCCGGGTTGAACGAGAACTTCAGCGCGTCCAGCCCCGCCTGGCCGTTCCACGTCACCGAGAAGCTCAGCGGGCACCCCAGCACCCACCCGGCCTGGTTCGCCATCGCCAGCGGCAGGCACCGGTACGCGAACTTCTGCGGCGTCAGGTCCATCCAATCCCGCGTCGCGCCCGCCGGCGTGATCGTCCACCCGTCCGTCGCGCTCACGATGTACGCCGTCAGGTCGATGGCCATGCCCTAGCGTATCGCGCCCTCCCCACTCGCCCCGTACACTCGCGCGCCATGACGCCGGATCCCCAAACCACCGCGCGTCCCCCGCTCCCGCGCGAGGTCTGGACCCTCGGCTGGGTTTCCTTCTTCGCCGACATTTCCGGCGAGATGCTCTACCCCCTCCTGCCCCTGCTCGTCATCGCCGCCTCCGGCAGCGCAACGGGCCTGGGACTGATCGAGGGCGCCTCGGCTCTGCTCATCGCCCTGCTCGCCGCCGCGGCCGGTTCGTTCAGCGATCGGCGCCGCTCCCGCCTGGTCTGGGTGCGCCTCGGCTACGGGGTGCCCATCGCCGGAAAAGCGCTGATCGCCGCCGCCACCGCGTTCCCCCTGCTCTTCGCCGGCAGGCTGCTCGACCGCCTCGGCAAGGGGCTGCGATCCGCCCCGCGCGACGCCCTGCTGGCGGACATGGTCCCCCGCCAGGCGCGCGGGCGGGCCTTCGGCATGCACCGCGCTTTCGACACCGCCGGCGCCATCGTCGGCACCCTCATCGCCGCTGCGCTGCTCTGGCTCCTCACCGGCACGCCCGCCCCAGCCGACGCTCCCGCCGCGCCTCACACCAACGCCTCGGCGGTCCGCACCGTCGCGGCCATCGCCGCCGCTCTGGGCGTCATCGCGTTCCTGCTCACGCTGTTCCTCGACGAGCCCCGGGCGCGGGCCGATGCCACGACCTCGCCGGCCCCGCCCGCGCCCCCGCACCAGCCCCAACCGCACACCACGCCCGGTCTCGTGCCGGCGCTCACGGTGCTCTCACTGTTTGCGCTCTGCCGGTTCAGCGACACGCTCCTGCTGCTGCGGGCGGCCGAGTTGGGCCTCGCGCCGTGGACCGTCGTTCTGCTCTATGCCACGAGCAACTGCCTCTACGCCGCGCTGTCGTACCCCGCCGGCGCCCTGAGCGACCACTGGGGCCGCTGGCCCATGCTCGCAGGCGGGTTCGCCGTCTACGTCGGGGCGTGCACGCTCATGGCCGTCGCTCCACACGGCTCGCTCTGGTTCCCCGCCGCCGCCCTGGCGCTGCTCGGCGTCCACCTGGCGCTGACCGACGGCGTCGCCAAGGCCCTCGTGGCCGACTCCGCGCCGCCCGACCGCCGCGGCGGGGCCCTTGGCCTCTACCACGCCATCTCCGGGATGTGCGCCCTGGCCGCGAGCCTGGGCGTCGGCCTGATCTGGGATCGCTGGGGCGCTCCCACGGCATTTCTCTGCGCCGCGGCGATGGGGCTCGTCGCTGTTGCCAGCATGCCGGCCATGCTCCGACCGCGCCGGCCGAACCCGGCCGCCGAATCGCTCGGACGAATCAACACGTAATCGCCTCGACCGGCAGCACCGCGTGCACCCCCACCGCGGGATTCACCACCTGCGTCACGCGCAGCGACGCCCGCACGCTCGCCAGCGACAACGCCGCGGCGCGCCCGGCCCCCGTCAACTCCTGAATCAGGTCCGCCATCCCGATCGTCGCGATCCGCGCCGCCTCGTCCAGCGTCCGGCCGCACCCGATCGTCACCCACCCCGCCGGCGTCAGCGCCCGCGGCCAGTCCAGCGCCCTGCCCTTGTGCAGCAGCAGCCGGAGCCGCGCCGACTCCACCATGCACTCGATCGCCGTCCCGGCCACCTCGCCATCGCCCTGCGCCGCGTGCCCATCGCCCACCGACAGCAGCCCGCCGGGCGCGTGCACCGGCAGAAAGAGCCGTGAACCGGCGACCAGTTCCCGGCAGTCCATGTTGCCGCCGCACGCCCGCGCGGTCCAGCCGTCGGCGCTCTCCCGGGCCGGCGCCAGCCCGATCGTCCCGAAGAACGGTCGCGCCTCGACGCTCCAACCGCCGTCGCTCCGGGCCGTCGTTCGCTCGTCGTTCAACCACCAGCGCGTCAGCGTCAGCGGCGCTTCGCCCACCCCAACCGCCCCGTTCCACTCGGCCGTCGCCATCCCCGCCCCCGCGTACGTCCACCCCCACGCCGACGGCCGCAGCGATTCGATCACCACTTCGATCACGTCCCCCGGTTCCGCCCCGCGCAACGCCACCGGCCCGCACAGGCACGGCCCCGGCTCCCGCGGCTCCACCTTCCGGCGCGGCGACTCCACCGTCGTCGGCGGTTCCAGCCCCCACGACACATCCGGAATGCTCTCGTAACTCACCGCGTCGCCCGGCTCGACCGTGATCACCGGGCGGGCCGACGCCGACCACGCCCCGTGCAACGCCGATCGTTCCGCCGGCAGCCGGTGCTCCATCGCCCGCTCAGCCTCCCGCGCTGCCCTCGCCCCCCGGCAGCGTCATGCTCCAGGGGTCCAGGTACGCGTCGATGTCCGCCCGCGTGATCGCCTTGCCCGCGTTGTCCGGCTGGCCCACCACCGTCTCGTACGCCAGCTCGCGCACCGTCTTGCACTGCTTGAACGCCTCCTTGGCCAGCGCCGCCGACTTGTCGTACCCGATCACCGGCACCAGGCTCGTGCACATCGCCAGCGACCCTTCGATCAGCGCCTTGCACCGCGCCTCGTCGGGCTTCAGCCCTTCCAGCAGGTTCACCGTGAACATGTCGCACCCGCGCGCCAGCAGCTGGATCGACTCCAGCAGGTTGTCCGCGATCAGCGGCATCGCCACGTTCAGGTCCAGCGTGCTGTTCAACCCGCCCAGGTTTCCGTACGTCACGGCCGCGTCGTTGCCGATCACCTGCCCGCACACCATGATCAGGCTCTCGGCAATCACCGGATTCACCTTCCCCGGCATGATGCTCGAGCCCGGCTGCACCGCCGGGATCACCAGCTCTCCGATCCCGCACCGCGGGCCCATGCCCATCAGCCGGATGTCCGCCGCGATCTTCGTCAGGCTCGTCGCCAGCGTCTTGAGGTGCCCCGAAGCCTCCACGCACGCGTCCTTGGCGTGCTGCGCCTCGAAGTGGTCTTCGGCCGGGCTGAACCGCACCCGCGTCGCCGCTTCAAGCTCGTCGCACACCAGCTCGTCGAAGTCCTCGTGCGTGTTGATCCCCGTGCCCACCGCGGTGCCGCCGATCGGCAGCTCGCTGAGCGTCTCCACCGCCCGGGTCAGCCGTTGGCGCGCGTGGCCGATCTGCGCCGCGTACCCGCCGAACTCCTGCCCCAGACGGATCGGCGTCGCGTCCTGCAGGTGCGTCCGCCCGATCTTCACGATCTTGTCCCACGCCTTGGCGTGCGCCTTGAGCCGCTTGTGCATGCGGTCCAGCGCCGGCTGCAGCTCCCGCACGATCGCCAGCACGCACGCCACGTGCAGCGCCGTCGGGAACGTGTCGTTGCTCGACTGCCCCATGTTCACGTGGTCGTTCGGGTGAACGCCCCCGGCCTTGAGATACGCCGCGTCCTTGCTCGAGCCGATCGGCTTGCCCCGCGCCAGGCACACGAGGTTCGCCACCACCTCGTTCACGTTCATGTTCGTGCTCGTGCCCGAGCCGGTCTGGAACACGTCGATCGGAAAGTGCTTCCGCCAGCCCCCGTGCTCCTCCAGCCCGCCCTCGATCTGCCGGCACGCCGCCACGATCGCCCGCGTCCGTCCCTCGTCCAGCCGCCCCAGCCCGTTGTTCACCCGCGCGCAGCACGCCTTCAGCACCGCGTACGCCCGGATCACCTCGAACGGCACCGGCCGCCCCGACACCGGAAAGTTCAGCACCGCCCGCTGCGTGCTCGCCCCGTACAGCACGTCCGCCGGCACCGTCATCTCCCCCATCGTGTCCTTCTCAACCCGCGTCGCCCCCCCCGCCGACGCCGCCTTCACCGCCGACTTCGTTGCTGGCATGTTCGCGTTCCTTCTTGGCGCGGCGCCCGATCCGCCGCCCGCGCGGCGGCCGACCGCCGCCCCACCATACGCCCCGATCACCGCTTCGCCAGGTGCCGCGCGATCCGCGCCAGCAGGTCCGGCTTCGTGATCGGCTTGCTGATGAAATCGTCCGCCCCCACCTCCTCCGCCCGCTCCTGGTCCGACACTTCCGTCAACGCCGTCACCATCACCACCGGGATCCCCTTCGTCGCCGGGTCCGCCTTCAGCCGTTTGCACAACTGGTACCCGCTCATCCGCGGCATCATCACGTCCAGCAGGATCAGATCCGGCTTGTGCGCCTCCAGGCACCGCAGCGCCTCCAGCCCGTCCCGGGCGGTCATGATCGAGCCCCCCACCCCCTCCAGATAGGCCTGCAGCAGCTCGAGGTTCGCCTCGTTGTCGTCCACGAGCAGGATCAGCGGTCTGGCCGGCGATTGGATCACGCCACGATGCTAGCAATCGCTCCGCGACGACGCGACCGGGTCCCGGTGAATCCCCCTATTTCCCGGCCCCGAAACCCCGTTCGGCCACGCCCCGTCGCTTCGCCTGAAGCGACCAACCACGCCCGGCCGATACCATGGCTTCTCGGCACGGTTCACGGGAATGGGAGCGATGCATGCGGTCAACTCTCCGACGCGCTGGCGGTTTCACCGCGATGGTCTCGGCCCTGGTTGTCAGCGCCGCGTCGGCCCTGGCGCAGTCACTCGAGCGTGAGGTCCAGTCGGTGCTCGCCCAGGCCCGGCTCGGCTCGGCCCAGGTGGGCGTCAGCGTTCAGGACGCCGGCACCGGCGAGCCGCTGGTCGCCATCAGCGAGCGCGCCGCCTTCGCCCCCGCCAGCAACCTCAAGCTCCTCACCAGCGGCACCGCCCTGTTCGTCCTCGGCAAGGACTTCGAGTTCCGCACCCGCATCGTCCGCGACGGCGACCGCCTGGTCATCGTCGGCGCCGGCGACCCGGCCCTGGCCGACCCCAAGCTCCTGGCCAAGATGGGCATGACCCTCGACCAGTTCCTCGACCGCATCGCCGCCAGCATCAAGGACGCCGGCGTCGCCCAGGTGCGCGAGATCGTCGTCGACGACCGCGTCTTCGACCGCGACACCGTTCACCCCGCCTGGCCCAAGAACCAGCTCAACCTCTGGTACTGCGCGCCCGTCACCGGCCTCAACTTCCACACCAACGTCCTGGAGATCTACCCCGCCGCCGCCCAGCGGGCCGGCAACGCCCCCAACGTCCGAACCGTCCCTTCCGCCCGCTGGATCGAACTGGTCAACCGCGCCCGCACCGTCTCCGCCGGCTCCACCAGCCTCTGGGCCGCGCAGGAATCCGGCGCCGACTTCCGCTTCTCGCTCTACGGCGAGCTCCGCGCCGCCCCCGAAGCCCCCATCGAAGTCACCGTCCGCGACCCCGGCCTGCTCTTCGCCCGCCTCATCGCCGACCGCCTGGGCAAACTCGGCCTGGGCGTCGCAGGCGCCACCCCCGCTGTGCGCCCCGCCGCCGACGCCGAGCCCGCCCCCAACGGCCCCACCGTCGCGCTCGTCCGCACGCCCATCACCGAAGTCCTCGACCGCTGCAACACCGACAGCCAGAACCTCTACGCCGAGGCCCTCCTCAAGCGCCTCGGCAACGTTGTCACCGGCCAGCCCGGCAGCTGGAGCAACGGCAGCACCGTCGTCCGCATGCAGGTGAGCGAGAAACTCGGCCCCGAGGCCGGCGAGCTCGTCATGACCGACGGCAGCGGCCTGGCACGCGACAACCGCGTCACCCCCGCCATGCTCGCCAGTTGGCTCGGCGTGCTCTACCGCGACCCCGCCGTCTCACCCCTGTTCATCAAGAGCATGGCCTCCTCCGCCGAGGGCCGCCTCCGTCAGCGCTTCAAGGACAAGAAACTCACCAACGAGATCCACGCCAAGACCGGCTTCATCCGCGGCTCGCTCTGCCTCTCCGGCTACGTCATCAACCCCTCCACCGGGCGCGCCGCCGCCTTCAGCATCCTCGTCAACAACTACCCCGACAGCGTCCCCGCCTCCCGCGTCAAGGAGTTCCACGACGACGTCGTCTTCGCCGTCGACCGTTGGCTCAGCCGCCAGCCGGCCCTCCAGGCCACCGCACCCGCCCTGGGCGGCTGACACCCGCCGCGGCTCGTCCTTCCCCCGCAAAACGACACCGCCCCGGCCGATCGACCGGGGCGGTGGTGCTTGCGCGATCTTCGAAGCCGCCGTCGGCCGCTCAGATCATGGCCTTGAGGGCCTTGAGCGGACGGATCCGCAGCTGCGTGCTGGCGGGCTTGGCCTTGACCTCCATCATCTCGCCCGGCTTGAACGGGTTCGGCTTGGTCGTGGCCTTGGTGGCGGGCTTGTACTTGGCGACGACCTTCATCATGCCCGGCACGACGAAGACCTTCGGCTTGTCGGCGCCCGGCTTGGCCAGGTCCACCGACATGATCTTGCCCAGCGTCTCGAACACGCCCGCCACCTGCTTGCGGCTCAGCGTGGTGTGCTCGGCGATGAGCTTGTAGACCTCGCTCTTGGTGCGGGTCTTCTTGGCGGGGGTCAGCTTCGCGGTCTTGGCGGCCATCGGTATCTCCGTAAAAGGTGGCGAGTGCCGCAGCTCCTCTGCGGCCGCGAGGGTTGTAGCCGCTCTTTCCAGCGGGTTCAAGCCGATCGCGGTTGTGAATATCGCATTTTTCCCTTGGAATCCATGCACTTTTTGTCCGCCCGCCCGCCGGCCCCGACCGCGCCGGGCGCCCCCGGGCGTGCAGTCACCCCGCCCCCCCGCCCCCGGAACCGCCATAAACCGCTGGAAACAAGGGGTTTCCGGCCCGTCCCCCGACGCCGGTCACCCCGGCTGCCGGCGGATGATCACCGCCGTGTGGTCGTCGCTGTACGGCCGCCCCGCCGCGAACTTCGCCACCGATTCATTCAGCACGCTGAGGATCTTCGTCGCCGGCTGAGCCAGATTCTCCCGCACCAGCGCCACGATCCGCTCCTGCCCGTACTGCTCGTCGTTCGGTGCCATCGCCTCGAAATACCCGTCGCTCAGCAGCAGGAACACGTCCCCCGGCGCCATCGGCCACGGCTCCACCGGGTCCGGCCGCACCTCCGCGTCGATCCCCAGCGGCATCGAGTTCGCCTGCCGTTCCTCCATCGTCCCGTCCGCACGAACCATCAGCAGCGGCGCCTGACCCGGCGCCGAATACCGAAGCTCGTGCCGCACCGGGTCCAGCAGACCCACGATCGCCGTGATGAACCGCCCCGGCGGAAGATCGTCGCACAACTGCACGTTCAGGATCTCCGCGATCCGGTCCACCGACGCCCCAAGCCGCACGCCCATCCGCACCATCGCGCGGCATTGCGCCACCGATAACGCCGGCCCGATCCCGTGCCCCGTCGCGTCCCCCAGCACGAACACCAGCCCGTCGCCCACCGGGGCGCCGTCCGGCCCCATCAGCGTCCGCTGGTCGATCAGGTCGAACGTGTCGCCCCCGGTCTCGTCGGCCGGCAGCGTCTGGCACGCCACCTCGTACCCCGAGAACTGCGGGATCACCTTCGGGAACGTCGACTGCTGGATCGTCCGCGCCACCGCCAGGTCCGCCTCGATCTTCTTCTTCCGCTGCTCCGCCTCCAGAAGCCGCGCACGGCGGATCGCCACCGCCGCCTGCGACGCCAGCACCCGCGCCACCTGTTCGTCGGCCGCGTCGAAGCTCCCCCCCAGCGCCAGGTCGCGGTTGAGCACCTGCGCCACGCCCTCCAGCCCCGAATCCGCCGACATCAGCGGGATCGTCAGCATGTTCCGCGTCTTGTACCCGGTCTTCTTGTCGATCTCGGGGTTGAACCGTGAGTCCGCGTAGCAGTCCGGCACGTTGATGATCCGCCCCGTGCGCGCCGCCTCGCCGGCGATCCCCTTGGTGATCGGGAACCGGATCTGCGACATGCCGTGCGCCGTCGTGACGAACAGCTCCTGCGTCTGCTGGTCGAACTGAAACACCGACGCCCGGTCCGCGTGCAGGCAGTCTCGCATCGCGTCGATCACCAGGCCCAGCACCTCCGCCAGATTGTTCGACAGCGCCAGCCGCTCGATCACCACCCGCACCGTCGCCCACGTGTGCGGGCTGATCGCTTCCTCGCGCACCTCCGCCGCCGGCCCCGACCCGGACCCCGCCGCGCCGTTCGTCGGTTCGGTCGAACCCATCGCCTCAGTGTATCCGCCCCGCGCCCGCCGACCGCCTCATTTCGCCGGCGCCGGCGCCTTGTAGAACGGCAGCGGCACGATCTCCGCCGCAAGCCGCTCGCCCTTGCCCGTGTCGATCTCCACCTTCCCCCCCGGCGCCGCCAGCGCCCGGTCCACGTACCCCATCGCGATCGGCACGCCCAGCGTCGGGCTCGGCGCGCCGCTGGTCACCACCCCCGCCTGCTTCCCGCCCGACCAGATCGCCATCCCCTGGCGCGCCGACCGCTTCGAATCCACCTTCATCCCCACCAGCTTCCGCGCCGGCCCGCCCGAGTCGCGCTCCTTCCGCAGCGCCTCGGCCCCGATGAAGCTCCGCCCCGATTCGTCCGGCTCCTTGTCCAGCGCGATCGCGAAGTCCAGCCCGCTGGCCAGCGCGCTGGTCTCCTCGTTCAGCTCGTGCCCGTACAGCGGCATGCCCGCCTCCAGCCGCAGCGTGTCCCGCGCCCCCAGCCCCGCCGGCTTCACCAGCGCGTTGGGATCGCGCGTGTCCACGTCCTTCAGCAGCATCTTCATCGCCATGCCCATCATCGCCGCCGGCAGGATCACCTCCACCCCGTCCTCACCCGTGTACCCCGTCCGCGACACGTACAGCTTCACCACCAGCAGGTTCTTCACCGCGAACGTGTACCGCTTCAGCGTCGGGATCTCCCGGCTGAACTTCGACACCATCTCCATCACCTTCGGGCCCTGCACCGCCACCATCGCCGTGCTCATCGTGGTGTCGTCCAGCTTCACCACCAGCGACTCGGCCGAGATCACCCCGCGGAAGTGCCCCAGGAGCTTCTCCCGGTTCGACGCGTTCACCACCACGATGAAATCGTCCTCGTCGATCCGCATCACGATCACATCGTCGTGCACACCGCCCCGCTCGTTGCACACCAGCGAGTACCGGCACGCCTGCGGCTTCATGTCCCGGATCTTCCGCGTGCACACTCGCTCCAGCAGCCGCACCGAGTGCCGCCCCGACACCCGGAACCGCCCCATGTGCGACACGTCGAACAGACCCCCGCTCCGACGCACCTGCAGGTGCTCCTCGGTGATCCCGCCCGCCCCGTCCCGCATGTACACCAGCGGCATCTCCCACCCCGCGAAGTCCACCATCTTCGCCCCGTGATCGACGTGGAACTGATACAGCGGCGTTCGCAGCACGGTCGCTCCTCGGTCCGGTCCGGACCCGTTGCCCCTCGCCGGCCCACGCCGACGATGGGCCGCCATGATAGCGAACGCCCCACCCGCGCCCCCTCCAACCTCCACCCCCCATCCCCTTCCCGCCCGACCCCGGCTCACCCCCGCTCACCCCGGCCACGCCGCATTATCAATCAGCCGCACCGACCCGCACCGCGCCGCGATCAACGCCCGCATCGCCCGCCCCGGCGCCGGCGCCGTCAGCCGCGCGGCGTCGCGCACCACCGCGTACTCCACCTCCAGGCCCGACGCCTCCAGTTCCGCCCGCATCAACCGCTCGGCCTCCCGAGCCGATCCCGCCCGCTGCCCCGACCGCAGCGCCCGCACCAGCCCCAGCGCCCGCCGCCGGTCCTCCGCGCTCAGAAACCGGTTCCGGCTCGACATCGCCAGCCCGTCGGCCTCGCGCACCGTCGGCCCCGGCACGATCCGCACCCCCAGCCCCCGCGCCCGCGTCATCGCCTCGATCACCTTCAACTGCTGCCAGTCCTTCTCCCCGAACACCGCCGCCGCCGGCCGCACCAGCTCAAACAGCCGCGACACCACCCCGCACACCCCCGCGAAATGCCCCGGCCGGTGCGCATCTTCCAGCCCCGGCTCCGTCGCCACCGCCGGCAACTCCCCCGCCCCCGCGCCTCCAACCCCCGCCGGATACACCTCCCCCACCGACGGCATGTACAGCACGTCGCACCCCGCCCGCTCGCACATCGCGGCGTCTTCCCCAGGCGTTTTCGGATACCGCTCCAGGTCCCGCGGATCGTTGAACTGCGTCGGATTCACGAACACGCTCACCACCACCGGCGCCCGCACACCCGCCCCCACCCCGCCAAAACCTTTGCCGCCGACCGCCGCCACTCCGCCGACCGCCATCGCATCCCGCACCGCCGCGGCCTGCCTCACCAGCGATGCGTGCCCCTCGTGCAACGCCCCCATCGTCGGCACGAACACCCCGCGCGCCCCGCCCAGCGCCCGCTCCAAGTCCGCGTTGGTCGTGACGATGTCGATGCCCGTTCCTCGTGCGTGCCGCCTCCCCGGTGCGCGATCATGGTACCGCCTTTTCACCGCCGACCCGCGTCAATCGAACCACCAGACGATCGGCCCCGCACCAACCACGCGACCCTGTGCGTCCAGGCACTCGAAACCGCCGCTGCCTGTGCTCGATTCGGCCGGCGGTCGGAACCGAATCACGACCGCTCGGTCCGTGCCGGCGCCCGTCAGTTCCAGGCTGACCCACTCCGGCGTGCCGATCGCCCGCACCGCGGCCACCGCCGGCGCGTTCCCTCCACGGGCCACGAGGCGCACACGCACGTCTCGCGGTTCTCGCCCGAGGATGACCGCGCCCGCGGGCTCGAACGCCCACGGCGGCAACACCCGCAGTGCGACCGGAACGCGGGCCAGCGCGCCCCGCTCGGCATCCGTCTCGATCTCGATCTCGCCGGTGCGCACGCCCGCCCCTCCGGCGCGGATCTCCGCGTGGGTCACCCACGCCTCGTCACCGAACTGCGGATCCCGTTCCGGTTGGACCACTACCTCCGACAGCGCGGACCGAATCGCCCTGACCGCCTGCAAGAACGGGCCCTGCTCCCGCAGCACCAGCGACACGCGTGCCGCCTCACCTTCAACCAGCCCAAGCCGGACCACCTTGGGCCGCACCCAGTACGACACCCGCGTCTCGTAGCGAAGACCGAACACCGCCCGCTCCACGCGCGGCCCGCCCGCCGTGTCCCACCGCAACGCCAGCTTCGCATACTGCATCTGCGGGCCGGCCATCTCGGCGGGCGACACCGACATCCGCACGGTCACGAACCCGCCGGGCGGTATCGTCGGGCTGGACAGTTCACACGACAGACACCCGCACGACTTCTCGATCACCTCAACGCCGACCGGAACGTCCAGACGATTCGTCAGGTGCAGCGTTCTGCTCAACGGCTTCCAGGCATCCACGACGCCGAAGTCCTCAGGCTCGTCGAACATCGGCAGCACCGATTTCAACTCACCGCCCACCATCACCGTCGGCGGCGGGGTCGGCACAACGTCGCCGCCGCCAGCCAGCAACATGCCGCACCCGATCGCCGCCGAAACGATCGCGCCGATCACCGTTCACTCCTTTCCCCAACGCCCCGCCCCCGCATCACCTCAGAGCCCTTCACCCACCGATTCCGCAGTCCGCAGAACAGGTCCGCCTCCGGACCGACCGACGGGTACAACCGCGCCGGATCGATCGGCCGATTGACCGACCCATACTCGACAAAGCACACATCCGGCATGTACGGCCCGTCCTTGGCCGCGGCGCCCAGCGGGGCACACACGAAATCCGGCTCCTCCGGCATCACCTCGACGCGCTGCAACCGCGCCACCGCCGAACGGATGCGATCAGCCGTAGCCGGATCAACCTCCGGAAGTCCGGCCAGCGTCAGCGCCCGCGCCCGCTGCGGCCCCTTGGCCTCGATCGCGCTCACCTGCTCGGCGTTGCGGCCCCGCTCCCACCGCGAGTACACCGAAGTCGCCACCACGCACGGCAGCCACAGCTCGCCGACACGCACCGTGCTCAGTATCTCGTACCGCTCCAGCGGCCGAAGCGGCGCTCCGTCGAACCACTCCACGTACCGAGGCACGAAACCCTCGCGCGGGTCGCACCGCACCCGTACCACCACCGGATGGTCCATCACGCTCGCCGCCGCCTCCACGCCCGGCCACGGATGATCCTCGGTCGGCGCCAGCGACTTCAGCGAGCTCGCCGCGGCCAGAACCTCGTGCAGCCGCCGCCCACCATCCGCATCGAACTGCCGCCCCATCGCCCGAAGCGGGCCCGTCAACGGCCGAAACACGGACTCGTCCGACGTCGTGTGCCGACCGCGCTCCCGCTGCGGATCGATCGCGATCATCCAGACGCCGTTGCTCCGGTAGATTTCCCGGTCCACGCCCCCATTCGGCGCTTCATCGTCCGGCGTGCCGATCTCCGCGTACCAATTGCCCCGCTCGTCGAATCCGAGATTCGACGCCTCACGCAACACCCATCCACGCTCACCCGCCGGGCAGGCGTAGCTCCGATGGCTCCATTCGATCGACCGGATCGAGTCGTCGTAGGCACGCAGCCCCGCAACCAGCGCTCCGGGGGGGAACGTGGATGACTCCTGACAACACGAATCGGGCAAGGTAAGCGCGACTGCAGCGACCGTAAACGCCCACACCAGGCACATGGCGCCTCCATCATGTACACGTGCGACTCATACCAGCGATTGCAAATGAACCTCGCTAAAATCCTCTGCACACAAAGTGCTTTCGGAATGACGTTTGGCACGCTCGTCACACACAGTGCATGATCTTGCACTTACTGCCGGGAATGATTGCACCCAAAGTGCAACCGCAGTTCGACGGTCCGACACCGCCGGCGCTGAAGCACGTTCCGGTCATTTTTCGACCGCAGTTGAAGGCAACCGTGCGCTGAAACTCACACGTGTGCCCGGGAGACTTGATGCAGAGCGACGCCGGCTCGACGCTTCCCGTGCAGCGAGTGCACTCCCCCACACAACCAGTCGAACACCCAGCGATGTTCCCGGTCACGGGGTCGATCAGAGTCACGTTCGCGGGGCAGCCCTCGTCCAGCTGCACGCACCTGTACCCATCGACCTTCAGAACCCCACCCGGCGCGCCGTCATACTCACCGCCGACATAAATGGTCGGCGGATCCACCGGATCGTCCCAGCGAGCGCACGCGAATGAGGTGGACCAAGCGTTGGTGAGCGTAACAGCGACGAAAGCCAGAAGAATCAACGAGTGCCGCATGGTAAATCTCCTGTTGAGATGTGCATCATCTTCCAAGCCTATCTACAGTTCCTTCGCCGTCAACGGGAAGCGCCGTCGGAAAAAAAAAAACGAAATCAAGGGTTTCTCCCAATCGTCCCGCTAGAACGTCGTCGCCTCGCACGTTGGACGATCAGTCCGCCGCACCAGGACTCGCGGCCAGCCCCGCGCGCCATCAAGTGGCCGCTGCTCCGTGTTTTCCCTACCCTCCCCCCGTGCCCCCCGTCCGTCCCGCCCACTGGGCCGCCGAACTTCGCCGTATCGCCGCGCCGGTGCTCGATCCATTGCCGCCGCTCTCGGCGTCCACCATCGCCGCCTTCCGCGACGATTCCGGCCACGCCCGCCCGGCCGACCCCTGGTTCCTCGCTCACCGCGCCCGCCGGTGCGGCGTTGCGCTCAGCCCCGCTTCCATCCCCCAGCCTCCCCCCGACGCCCCGCCCGACGTCGCCCTCTGGGCCGCGATCGCCCTCGACCTGCCGCCGCCCATCGCCTTCGACGAGCGCGGCCCGCTCTTTGCCCAGGGCGACACCGCCCTGGAGGTCTACACCGAGTCGCTCCTGTCCGCCATGCACGCGTTGCACTGGCTCGCCCGGCGCGACCGCGACGGCCGCCTGCTGGCCCGCAACTGGCTCGCGGCCCGCTGGTTCGCCGAGCACCTGCAGCCCGACAACGCCACCAACCACCCCTGGGCCGTTCACGTCTTCTTCGCCGCGGCGTGGCACGGCGTCAGTTCCGCCTGCCGCCCCCTGGCCGAAACGCTGCTGCACAACTGCCAGGTCGCCCTGGGGCGCCCCGATCGCCTCTCGGCGCACATCCTGGCCGACGCCGCCGAGGCGCTCGCCGATTCCGACGATTGACTTCGTTCACACCGGCTGGCGCGCCGCCGACGGCACCGTCACCGCCTCGCCCCCGCGCCGGATCCATCGCGCCAGCGTCGCGTCGGCCAACAGGTCCGCCCGCGTTGCCTCGGTCGAGCCGTACTTCTTCAGCACCGCCGCCGCGACCAGGCCCATGAACATCGGCTGCGGGTGCAGCGGCCTGCTGGTCAACTCCGGGTGGAACTGCCCGGCGATGAAGTACGGGTGCGCCCGCTCGGGCAACTCCAGGATCTGCATGATCGGCTGGCGCGGGTGCCGCCCGCTGAAGATCAGCCCCGCGCTCTCCAGCCGCTCGATGTACGCCGGGTCCACCTCGTACCGGTGCCGGAACCGCTCGGCCACCGTCGGCCTGCCGCCGTACAGCATGCTCGCCAGCGTCCCCGGCTTGACCAGCACCTCCTGCGCCCCCAGCCGCATCGAACCGCCCAGACCCTCGATCTTCTTCTGCTCCGGCAGCTCGCTGATCAGCGCCGCCGGGCACCGCGGGTCGAACTCCGTGCTGCTGGCCTCGCTCAGCCCCAGCACGTTCCGCGCGTACTCGATCACCGCCACCTGGAACCCAAGGCAGATGCCCAGGTACGGCACCTTGCTCTCGCGGCAGTGCCGCACGCAGGCGATCTTCCCCTCCACCCCGCGCGAGCCGAACCCGCCGGGCACGATCACGGCGTCCATGTCCGCCAGCCGCTGCGCCACCACCGCGTCCGACAGTTCCGTCGTGTCGATCCAGTGCGTCCGCACCGCCGTCTCCAGGTGCGCCGAGCAGTGCTCGATCGCCTTGTCGATCGACGCGTACGCGTCCCGCAGGTGCGCGTACTTGCCCGTGATGCCCAGGTTGATCACCCGCCGCTTGGGCGCCACCAGCTTCCGCACGAACGCACTCCACCGCTCCCGCGCCCGGTCTTCCTGCGCCACCTCCACCCGGTCGTGCAATTCCAGGATCGACAGGATCTCCCGGTCCAGCCCCTCGGCCCGCATCTCGTCGGGGATCGTGTAGATGCTCGCCCGGTCGTGCATCGAGAAGCACCGCTTCAGCGGCACGTTGCTGAACATCGCGATCTTCTGACGCACCGTGTCCGTCGCCGGCTGGCTCGCCCGGCAGCCGATCAGGTGCGGCTGGATCCCCGCCTCCATCAGCCGCTTGATCCCTAGCTGCGCCGGCTTGCTCTTCTGCTCGCCCAGCGTCTCGGGCTTCATCACGTACGTCAGCGCCACGAAGCACGTGCTCCCCGGCCCCTCCTCGAACGCCAGCTCCCGCAGCGCCTCGATGTAGAACCCGTTCTCGTAGTCCCCCACCGTCCCGCCCACCTCCACGAACACCACGTCGGCCGGCCGCTTGCCGTCGCCGTAGTGCGCCAGCTCCCGGATCCGCCGCTTCACCTCCCCCGTCACGTGCGGGATCATCTGCACGTCCCGCCCCAGGTACTCCCCGTGCCGCTCCCGGTCCAGGATCTGCGAGAAGATCTGCCCGCTGGTCGTGAAGTTGCGACGCGTCAGGTCCTGGTCGAGCATCCGCTCGTACGTCCCCAGGTCCATGTCGCACTCGGTCCCGTCTGAAAGCACGAACACCTCACCGTGCCGGTACGGGTTCAGCGTCCCCGCGTCGATGTTCAGGTACCCCTCCAGCTTGATCGGGGCCACCGCCAGCCCCTTGTCCTTCATCAGCTTCGCCACGCTCGCCGCGAAGATCCCCTTGCCCAGCCCGCTCATCACCGTCCCGAACACCACGACGAACTTGTGATAGCCGCGCCGATACCCCGGCGGAAACGGCGAGTAGTACTCCGACGCCGAAGTCTCCGCCGCGCCGGCCAACAGGCCCGCCGCGTCGGCTCGATCGGTGTCGTTCTGTTCGCGCTCGCTCAACCCCGGCAGGTCGGGCCCGCACCCAGGAGGGCCGGCCCGCCCGCGCGACTTGGAGTCCTTCCCGTCGGGCATGCCGTGATCGTATCAACCCCGCGCGCCCCCGGCTCAACCAACGTTCTCCACCGTCCGCGGGCCGGAACCGCCGATACGCTCGGCCCGGATGCTCCTCGCCCTGGCCGAACCCGCCGCCACCGCCGTGCTGCTCGCCGTCTTCGGCGTGCTCATGGCCTCCAGCGTCCTGTTCACCCGGACCCTCGACCGCGTCGGAATCCCCGTTGTCCTCATCTTCCTGGTCCTGGGGATGCTCGGCGGCTCCGAGGGCATCGGCGGCGTCGCCTTCGACGACCACGCCATCGCCTTCCGCCTCGGCACCGTCGCCCTGGCCCTCATCCTCTTCGACGGCGGCCTCAACACCTCCGCCGCCGCCATCCGCCGCTCCGCCGGACCCGCCGGCGTCCTGGCCACCTTCGGCGTCGCCGGAACCGCCGCCGCACTCGCCGCCATCGGCCGCCTCCTGGGCCTCTCCTGGCCCGAGGCCATCCTCATCGGCGCCATCGTCTCTTCCACCGACGCCGCGGCCGTCTTCGCCGTGCTCCGGGGCGGCAGCCTCCGCGTCAAGGAAAAAGTCCGCGCCACGCTCGAAGTCGAATCCTGCGTCAACGACCCGATGGCCGTCATCCTCACCGTCGCCATCGTTGACGTGCTCCGCTCCGGCGGCCAGCCCGGTTGGGGGCTACTGCTCGAGGTGCCCATCCAGCTTCTCGTCGGCGCCGTCGCGGGCATCGCCGTCGGCCTGGCCACCCGCTGGATCCTCGCCCGCTCGCGATTCAGCACCGGCGGCCTCTACCCCGTCGTCACGCTCGCCGCCGCGTTCGTCGCCTTCGGGGGCGCCACCCTCGCTTGGGGCAGCGGTTTCCTGGCGGTCTTCGCCGCCGGCGCTACGCTCGGCAACGGCCCCCTGCCCTTCCGCGCAGGCCTCACCCGCGTCCACGACGCCGTCGCCTGGATGTGCCAGGTCTCCATGTTCCTCATGCTGGGTCTGCTGGTCTTCCCCAGCCGGCTCACGCCCGTCGCCGGCGTCGGCCTGGCCTTGGGCCTCGGCCTGGCGTTCATCGCCCGCCCGCTGGTCGTCACCCTCTGCCTGCTGCCGTTCGGCTACTCCGCCCGCGAGGTCGCCTACGTCTCCTGGGTCGGCATCCGCGGCGCTGTGCCCATCATCCTGGCCACCTTCCCCGTCATGGCCGCCATCCCCGGCGCCGACCGCATCTTCCACATCGTGTTCTTCATCGTCGTCGTCAGCGCCCTGGTCCCCGGCGCCAGCATCGTCCCGCTCACGCGCCGCCTCCGCCTCGACGACCCCGAGCCCCCGTCCCCCGCCGCCGCCCTGGAAATGAACTCCCTCCGTCGCATGAACGGCGAGATCCACGCCTACCACATCGAGCCCACCGTCGCCGCCTGCGGCGTGCCGCTCTCGGAGGTCCGCTTCCCCGAAGGCGCCGCCGCCATCCTCGTCGTCCGGGGCGACGAGGTCATGGCCGCCCGCGGCTACACCGTCCCCCAGCCCGGCGACCACATCTACGTCTTCTGCCGCTCCGGCGACGAGCCCCGCATCGGCCTGCTCTTCGGCCGCATCGCCTCCGGCTGATCCCGCATCATTTCAACTCGCGCACGAAGATGTTCGCGAATTCGATCGGGTCCCCGTGGCTCTGCAGCGCGATCGGCCCTTCCGCCGCCACCCCCGGCAGCGGCGCGTTCTCGATCACCGTCTCGCCGTTCAGCACCACCGTCAACCGGTCCCCCTTCATCGTGATCACGAACCGGTTCCACTGGCCGATGGGCGCATCGGCCGCCTTGCGGGGCGTCACCGCCGCCTTCACCGCCGCCGGCATGCTCGGATCGGTCCGGTACCCGTACACCTCGCCCGAACCCACCGGCCAGCACCACATGTTCACCTGGCTCTTGCTGCTGCCCCGCAGGTAGATCCCGCTGTCGCCCGCGTCGGGCACCGCCGCCGTCACCTCCTTGCCGTTCTCGTCGCGTTTCACCTCCCCCGTCGGCAGGATCACCGGCCGCTGCTGCTCCTTCGGCGCCGCCGTCCACCGCCAGTCGCACACCAGCTCGAAGTCCTTGAACGACCGCTCCGTCCACAGGTCCGGCCCCTTGCCGTCGAACGCGATCGTCCAGTCCTTGCTCACCCAGTGCCCGGCGTGCTCCGGGCCGTGCTTCCACCCCGAGAAATCCACGCCCGTGTACAGCGGCTCGAAGCCCGCCGCCTCCGTCGCCACGTCCTTGGTCGCCGGCGCCGGCTGCGCCCCCGGCAACTCCTTGATCCGGATGTTCCGGAACTCCACCGCCGTCCCCTCGCTCTCCAGGCAGATGTACCCGCGTCGCGGCGAGGCCTCGCGCCCCGCCGAAACCACCTTGCCGTTCACCGCCAGCGTCACCCGACCGTCCACGCACTCCACCCGGTAGTGGTTCCACATCGGCGCGGGGTTCGTCCGCCGCAGCGTCGGGAACGCCCGGCTCCCCTTGCCGCGCCCCGTCTCCGGGGTCATCACCGCGCCGTGGATCGGGAAGATGTCGCCGTCGCTGGTGTACCAGTCCCCCTCGCTGCCCACCATCACCTGCACCTCGACCGCGCGCGTGAACGGCTGCCCCCGCGCCGTCAGCGCATCGCTCCAGATGAACAGCCCCGCGTTGCCCTGCGCCTCCAGGTGCCGCCACTCCAGTTCCAGCACGTAGTTCTCGTACATGCGCTCGGTGCGCAGCAGCCCGGTCGGCTTGCCCGTGCAGGTGATCACCGCCCCGCCCGCGCGCCCCGCGTCCACGCCCCACGTGCCCGGCGCGCAGTTGATGTTCACCCACCCGCCCAGGTCCCTGCCGTTGAACAGCGGCGTGAACCCCGCGTCCGTCCCCCGGTACGACGCCATCCACGCCTCTTCATCAACCTTGGCCCGCTCGCGCGACCAGTCGTCGCTGCGGTACGTCAGCATCGGCAGCCCCGCGCCGTTGAACACGTTCCCCTCCGGCGCCGCCGCCCAGTTGTACCGCACCGCCGCCGGCTTCGGCACCCGCGCGCTGCGCACCGTGATCGTCTCCCCTTCGATCACCGCCTCCGCCGGCCCGAACGCCCCATCTTCCCCCGCGATCGTGAACCCCAGCACCCGCCCGCCCCGCGCCGCCAGCCCCGCCCCGTTGCCCACCGTCAGCCGCGCCGCATCGCCCGCGAACGCCGCGCCCGTCACCCGCGGGCTCTTCACCTCTCCGACCTCGCGGCCGTACGCCCCCGCCAGCGCCAGCCCCGCCAGGCGCGACCCCACCGCCTCCTTGTTCGTCGGGTGAATGTCCGCCGGGTCGCCCACGTCCTGCGTGCCCGCCATGCCCGTCCGGGGCAACGCCAACGCCGCCGCCTGCGCCTCGCGCAGGCGCGCCGCCGCGTCATCCGCCTCGTTCCGGCGCGCGTACGGCCACATGCGGTTGTACTCATACGGCGCGATCTCCACGAACAGGAACTCCAGCGCCTCGTTCGCGAACGCCCGCCGCCACGACCCGATCATCGCCGGGAACAACGCGCGATACCGATCCGCCCGCGCCACGTTGCTCTCGCCCTGGTACCAGATCACACCCCGCGCCCGCATCGGCGTGATCGGGTGCACCATCGCGTTGTACAGCACGCCCGGCGACGATGCGTTGAGCGTCGGCAGCGCGTCGATCGGCGGCAGGTCCTTCATCGCCGCCCCCGCCCGCTGCCGCCACGGTCCCGCCAGGCTCACCGGCGCCAGCCCCTCCACCTTCAGCGCCATCCGCTCCGGCTTGCCGAAGATGCCCCCGGGCCCAGCCGTGTCCAGCACCCGCACCGCCACCACGTTCGCCCCGGCGCGCAGCACCTTCGCCGGCACCATGTACGCCCGCTCCTTGCTCCACTGCCCATCGGCGCGCGTCGCCCCCACCAGCGTCCCGTTCACCCACGTTTCGTCCCGATCATCGATCGGCCCCAGCTCCAGCACCGCCGCCCGCCCCGCCGCCTCGGCCGGCAGTTCCACCACCCGCCGGTGGTACACCACCCCGTCGAAATCCGCCAGCGCGCCGGCGAAGTGCGCCGGCAGGTTCACCTGCGACCACGCCGAATCGTCGAACCCCACCGTGTTCCACGCACCATCGACCGGCGGCTTGGCCCGCCCGTCCAGCGCCCGCCACCACGCCGGGCGCGAGTTCTCCATCTCCGCCTCGCGGCTGGCCGGGTCCCGCAGCGCCGCGTGCCGACGCAGCGTCTCGCCGAACTCCTCGAACGGCGCCAGCGCCCCCTCCGGCATCCACGCCTCCACCGGCGTGCCGCCCCACGTCGTCTGCACCAGCCCCACCGGCACCCCCAGCTCCGCGCGCAGCCGCCGCCCGAAGTGATACGCCACGCCGCTGAAGCCCCGCGCGCTCTCCGGCGTGCACGCTCGCCACGTTCCCTGGCAATCGATCAGCTCGTGCAGCGAGATCCCCTGCTTCACCGTGTACAGCCGCAGCAGCGGGTCGTTGGCGCTCTCGATCTCCTGCTTGGCGCCGGCGCTCCGCTCCAGCGGCCACTCCATGTTCGACTGCCCCGAGCACACCCACACCTCGCCCACCAGCACGCCGCGAACCCGCACCGTCGTCTCCCCCGCCACCGTCAGCGTGTACGCCCGGTCCGAACCCGCCGGCGTTCTGACCACCGCCCGGAACCAACCCCGCTCGTCCGCCGCCGTTTCCACCGCCGGCCGCGCCCCGTCCACCTCCCAGTCCGCCGACACCACCACCTTCTCGCCGGGCCGCGCCCAGCCCCACACCGCCGCCTCGGCCCGCTGCTGCACCACCATCCCGTCCCCGAAGATCGCCGGCAGGCGCACGTCGGCCCGCGCCGCTCCGCCCACCACCCCCACCACCCCCAGCACCCCCGCCACCGCCGCCGCCATCGCCCTCGCCGCTCGCCACGTCTGGTTCATGCCCCCAGTCTACCGGAGCACGCCCACCCCTCCGCTATCCTCATCGCATGGTCCCGCACACGGCTCCGCCGGTCTACCCGCCGATCCCGCCCGGACGCCTCGCCGGCGCCATCGCGACCGCCGACGCCGATGCCCCGCGCGCCCCCGACGGCTGCCGCGTCGCCCTCCTCGGCCTGCCCGACGATACCGGCGTCGCCATGAACCACGGCCGCGCCGGCGCCCGCGAGGGACCCCACGCCTTCCGCTCCGCCCTCTCCCGCTACGGCGTCGCCGCCCAGGGCGACGGCCTCCACCTCCCCCGCGTCTTCGACGCCGGCGACGTCCTGCCCGGCAAGTCCCTCCACGAAACCCACGACCGCGTCTCCGCCGCCGTCGCCAGACTCCTCGACCTCGGCCTGCTCCCCGTCGCCGTCGGCGGCGGCCACGACCTCACCTGGCCCCTCGTCCGCGCCGTGCACCAGCGCACACCGCTCTCCCGCGGCGTCTACCTCGACGCCCACCTCGACGTCCGCCCCGAGCCCGGCTCCGGCATGGCCTTCCGCCGCATCATCGAAGACCTCCGCATGCCCACCCTCGTCAACATCGGCGCCAACCCCATCGTCAACGCCCGCGAGCACTGGCAGTGGCTCCTGTCCAAGGGCGGCGAGATCCACCCCGTCGGCCCCGGCCCCGACGCCATCGACGAATCCCGCCTCCACCCCGAGCGCTTCGTCTGCGCCGGCCCCGGCTTCGTCTCCATCGACCTCGACGCCATCGACGCCGCCTCCGCACCCGGCGTCAGCGCCCTCAACCCCGCCGGCCTCTCCCCACGCACCGCCGAACGCTTCGCCTTCGCCGCGGGCCGCTGCCCCGACACCCGCTGCTTCGACCTCATGGAACTCAACCCCTCCCACGACCGCGACCACCAGACCGCCCGCCTGGCCGTCCACCTCTTCATCACCTTCCTGCGCGGCTGCGCGGAGCGCTTCGCGTGACCGCCGCCCCGGCCCGCCTGGTCATCCGCAACGCCCGCGTCGCCGGCTTCGCCCCGGGCCCCAAACGCCGCGCCGACCTCGACGCCCTGCCCGTCATCCCCCGCGCCGACGTCACCATCGAAGACGGCCGCATCAAGTCCATCCGCGAGGTCAAGCCCAACACCCGGCGCGCCCCCATCGACCCCGCCGACCCCGCCACCATCGACGCCGACGGACGCGTCCTCATCCCCGGCCTGGTCGACTGCCACACCCACCTCTGCTGGGCCGGTCAGCGCCTCGACGAGTGGGAAGCCAAGCGCCGCGGCGTTCCCTACCTCGAAATCCTCAAGCGGGGCGGCGGCATCATGGCCACCGTCCGCGCCGTGCGCGAAGCCTCCATCGAATCCCTCGCCGCCGACCTGCTCGCGCGCGCCCGGCTCATGCTCGCCAACGGCTCGACCACCATCGAGGTCAAGAGCGGCTACGGCCTGACCACCGACGCCGAACTCAAGATGCTCCGCGCCGTGCGCCTCGCCCAGCAGTCCTTCCCCGGCACCCTCGTGCCCACCGCCCTGCTCGGCCACGCCATCGACGACGCCCAGCCCGGCTTCGTCGGCGTCACCGTCCGCCAGACCCTGCCCGCCGTCGCCGCCGAGTTCCCCGGCATCACCGTCGACGCCTTCTGCGAACAGGGCGCCTGGTCGCTCGAGCAGTGCGTCCTGCTCTTCAACCGCGCCCGCGAGCTCGGCCTGCCCATCCGCATCCACGCCGACCAGTTCAACAGCCTCGGCGCTGTGCCCGCCGCGCTTCGGCTCGACGCCCGCAGCATCGACCACCTCGAGGCCTCCACCCGCGAAGACCTCGCCCTGCTCGCCGCCGCGCCCAACACCGCCGGCGTCATGCTCCCGGCCTGCGGCTTCCACCTCGACGGCCGCTACGCCCGGGGCCGCCGCTTCGTGCAGGACGGCGGCCTCCTGGCCATCGCCACCAACTGCAACCCCGGCTCGGCCCCGTGCTTCTCCATGCCCCTGGTCATCGCTCTGGCCGTGCGCCACCTCGGCCTGTCCTTCCCCGAAGCCTTCGCCGCCGCCACCGTCAACCCGGCCCACGTCCTTGGTCTGCGCGACCGCGGCGCCATCGCCCCCGGCCTCCGCGCCGACCTGCTGCTGCTCCGCCACACCGACGAACGCGCGCTGGCCTTCGAGTTCGGCGCTTCGCCCGTCGACATCGCCATCTGCAACGGCGCCGTCGCCTGGCGCGCCCACTGACCCCATCACACCCGGCACGCCTCCAGCGCCGCCCGCAGCGACGCCTCCGCATCGCCCCGCGGCAGGAATTCCTGCCCCAGGTACCCCGTGTACCCCGCGTCGGCGATCGCCCGGCAGATCGCCGGGTAGTTCAGCTCCTGGCTCGCGTCGATCTCGTGCCGCCCCGGCACGCCCGCCGTGTGGAAGTGCCGGATCCACTTCATATTCGCCGTCACCGTCCGGATCACGTCCCCCTCCATGATTTGCATGTGGTAGATGTCGTACAGCAGGCCGAACCGCTCCGACCCCACCCGCCGGCACAACTCCACGCCCCAGGCCGTGCGGTCGCACTGGTAGTCGCCGTGGTCCACCTTGCTGTTGAGCAGTTCCATCACGATCGTCACGCCCTCGGCCTCGGCGATCGGCGTGATGCGCTTCAGCGCCGCCGCGCACACCGCCAGCCCTTCCTCATCGCGCTGCCCCGCGCGATTCCCGCTGAACACGATCATGTTCGGAATCCCCGCCCGCTTCACCAGCGGAATCAGCCGCTCACACTCCTTCACGAACGCGCTGTGCCGCTCGTGCCGGTTGATCCCCTGCTGGATGCTCACCGGCCCGTTGGCCACGGCGCACCGCAGCCCCGCCCGCTCCACCGTCGCCCAGTCCTTCTCGCCCAACAGTTCAACCGACTCCACGCCCAGCCGCCGGCACATGGCGCACAGATCCTCCAGCGACATTCCGCCGTAGCACCACCGGCACACCGACGTCCGCAACCTGCCCCACCCATCCGCCCGGGCTCGCTCGCCCGCGCCCGCCGGCCCCGGCTGCCCCGCGCGCAGCGCCGCCGCTCCAGCCCCCGCCGCCGCCGCCGAAACCAGAAACGCCCGCCGGTCCATCCGCCGCGCCTCCTCCCGCCCCTCGTCCCGTGACTCCCGCTCAGCCGATCGGCGTTCGCCCCGGCACCGCCACCGGCGGCGTCGGCAACGGCCCGAACGCCAGGTTCCGCGGCAACAGATCCACCGTCGAGTTCAGCGCCTGCTCCCACGTCACCGTCTTGCCGCTGTACGCGCTCATGCGCCCCATGATCGCCGTCAGCGTGCTCTCGGCGATCCGCCTTCCCTCGTTCAGC
>JAHCJH010000200.1 GCA_026126345.1 Phycisphaeraceae bacterium
GCATTGGGCGAACGCGGATGGGCTCTCGCCCAACGCCGCGGTCAACCCAGAAGTGCGGCGCATTCTGCGCAACCGCGCCCGGTACGAGGTCGCCAACAACTCCTACGCCAAGGGCATCGTCCTCACGCTCGCCAACGACACTATCGGCACCGGCCCCCGGCTGCAGATGCTGACCGAGGATGCCGACGCGAACGCCCGGATCGAGGAAGCGTTCGAGCAGTGGTCGCGGGCCGTTGATCTGGCGGGCAAGCTCCGGACGATGCGGCTGGCCCGGGCGGAGAGCGGCGAGGCATTTGCCCTCCTGGTCAACAACCCCGCGATCGCGTCGTGGGGATCACCGGTGTCGCTGGATCTCAAGCTCATCGAGGCGGACCAGGTCTGCACGCCGCTCCTGCGGCGCGGCCGCACAGATGAGGTCGATGGGATTGTCCTCGACCAATGGGGCAACCCGTCCGCGTACCGCGTGCTCAAGCGGCACCCGGGCGACAGCGGCCTTCTCCGCGCTCCCATCGACGACCTCACAGCGTACGACACCTATGCGGCGTCGGCCGTGGTGCACTACTTCCGCGCCGATCGGCCCGGCCAACTGCGCGGTATCCCGGACATCACACCGGCGCTCCCGTTGTTTGCGCAGCTCCGCCGGTACACGCTCGCGACGATCGCCGCCGCCGAAACCGCCGCCAACTTCGCCGCCGTTATCTACACGGACGCTCCGCCCAACGGCGAGGCCGATCCGCTCGAGCCGATGGACGAGGTCGAGCTCGAGCAGCGCCTCGCCACGGTCCTCCCCGGCGGTTGGAAGCTCGGGCAGGTCCACGCCGAGCAGCCCACCACGACCTTCGGCGAGTTCAAGCGCGAGATCCTCAACGAGATCGCCCGTTGCTTGAACATGCCGTTCAACGTCGCGGCCGGGAACTCCTCCGGTTACAACTACGCCAGCGGCCGCCTGGACCACCAGGTGTACTTCAAGAGCCTGCGCGTCGATCAGCATCACCTGCAGCTCGCCGTGCTCGACCGCATTCTCACCGCCTGGCTCAACGAGGCCGTGCTGGTCGAAGGGTTGCTCCCGCAGTCGATGCGGCAGCGCGGCGCACTCCTGCCCGCGCACGCATGGTTCTGGGATGGCGTCGAGCACGTCGATCCCGCCAAGGAAGCGACCGCCCAGGCCACGCGCCTGGCCAACCACACCACCACCCTCGCCGCCGAGTACGCCCGCCAAGGACGCGACTGGGAGCAGGAGCTCCGCCAGCGCGCCAAGGAACGGGCGCTGATGGACGAACTCGGACTCACGCCCCCTTCCCCGGCCCCGACGGGCACTCCGCCCGCACCTCAAGAGGACGACACCGATGGCAACGAAGACCCCGACCGCTCCCAAGACCCCTCTCGCGCCGAAGCGTCTGTGGCTTGAGGCCGCGGCCATCCACCCCGCGCCCGCGGGCACCTCTCCGCTCACGCTGACCGGCACGGCGGAGATCACCGCCATCGCCGCCGGCGCGGGCGGCACGGAGGGCGAGAAGGCGCTCCCGCGCTTCAAGATGCTGGCGTACACCGGCGGGGCGATGCGCGTCGCCGGGTGGCGTCACCCGGTCGTGCTCGACCTCGCGGGGCTCTCGGTGCCCTCGCAGAACCGGCCGATCCGGTTCGCCCATGATCCCGCCGCGGGCGTCGGGCACACGGATGCCATCCGGGTCGAGGGCGGGCAACTCGTGGCCACCGGTGTGATCTCGCGCGACACGGCGACCGCCCGCGAGGTGGTCGCGTCCTCGCGGAACGGGTTCCCCTGGCAGGCTTCGGTGGGTGCGAGCGTCGAGGAGTTCGAGTTCATCCGCGACTCGCAGAAGGCGATCGTGAACGGGCTGGAGTTCAGCGGCCCGATCAACGTCGTCCGCAAGGCGACGCTCGGCGAGATCAGCTTCGTCGATCTCGGGGCCGACGGGCGCACCAGCGCCTCCATCGCCGCCCATCAGGGTGCTGGCGGGGGCGACGGTGGCGGCGGCGGTCCGACCGGCGACGAACTCGATCAGAGCCGGAACGTTGCAGCGCTCCGCGCCGAGGCGCTCGCCGAGACCAATCGCATCGCGGCCGTGCGTCGTGTCTGTGGCGGCAAGCACCTGGACATAGAGGCCCAGGCGATCCGCGACGGCTGGGACGCGACCCGCACGGAGCTCGAAGTGCTCCGCGCCAGCCGCCCCAAGGCGCCGGCGATCCATGCGCCCGACACGAGCATCACCAGCGAGGTCCTGGAGGCCGCGTGCTTCCAGAGCGCCAAGCTCGAAGGGCTCGAGAGGGTCTGCTCGGCCCAGGCGCTGGAGGTCGCGGCGAAGCGGTTCCAGAGCGGGCTGGGCCTGCAGGAACTGCTGATCGAGGCCGCCATCGCCAACGGCTACACGGGTCGGAAGTTCCGTGACAGCCGCCGCGTGCTCGAAGCCGCCTTCGGGCGGGGCATCGAGGCCGGCATGACCATCATCGATGTGGGCGGCATCCTCTCCAACGTCGCCAACAAGTTCCTGCTCGAGGGCTTCTTCAGCGTCGAGCGTGTGTGGCGGAGCATCTGCGCCGTCCGCAACGTCTCCGACTTCAAGACGGTGACCAGCTACCGGCTGGTCGGCAAGGACCAGTACGAGCAGGTCGCCCCCGGCGGCGAGCTCAAGCACGGGACGCTCGGCGAGGAGACCTACACCAACAAGGCCGACACCTACGGCCTGATGCTCTCGATCGACCGCCGCGACATCATCAACGACGACCTCGGCGCGATCACCACGGTCCCCCGCAAGCTGGGCCGTGGCTCGGGCCTGAAGATCAACGACGTCTTCTGGACGGCGTTCATGAACAACGCCGCGTTCTTCAGCGCCGGCAACAAGAACTTCGTCACGGGCGCGGACACCGCGCTGGGCATCGACGGACTGACCAAGGTCGAGCAGGCGTTCATGGACCTGGTGGACTCCGACGGCAAGCCCACGGGCGTGATGCCGTCGATCATGCTCGTGCCCACGGCACTCTCGGCGATGGGCACGCAGCTCTACAAGAGCGTCGAGCTCCGGGACACCACCGCGAACACCAAGTTCCCCGTCGCCAACCCGCACCAGGGCAAGTTCCGCATCGAGGTCAGCCGCTACCTGTCCAACGCGCTCTACACCGGCAACT
>JAHCJH010000201.1 GCA_026126345.1 Phycisphaeraceae bacterium
CACGCGATCGGCGACGGGGCCGTCCGGATGGTGCTGGACTGCTTCGAGCGCGTGCGGCCCCGCACCCCGGGCGGTCGCATCGAGCACTGCGAACTGATCGACCGGGCCGACGTGGGCCGCTTCGTAAAACTGGGGGTGTCGTGCTCGGTGCAGCCGTGCCACCTGCTGGCCGACGTGGAGGCGCTGCGGCGGTTCGTGTCGCACCGGCTCGACCGCGTTCTGCCGCTGCGCGAGCTGCTGGCCTCGGGCCTGCGCCCCGGCGTGCTGGCCGACGACGACGGCGGCGGCCCGGGGCTGGTGTTCGGCTCCGATGCGCCGATCGTGCGCGCCGACCCGGCGGACAGCATCCAGGCCGCGGTTCACCGCCGCCGCCCGGGCGCTCCAGCCCATGACGCCATCGCCCCCGAGCAGGCCATCACCGAAGACGAGGCGTGGGCCTGCTTCGGCGGGCGCACGACCTGATGACCGCGCCCCGGCCGCCGCTACGCTTGGCCATGCCACTGGTCGCGATCACCCGAGCGGTTCCCGGCACGCCCTCGGTCCCCGGGGCCACGCTCCGCCTCGGCGGGCCCGATCAGCTCGCACGCCCGGCCCTGCTCGAGCACGTCCGCGGCTGCGACGTCGCCATCACCATGTTCCACGACCGCGTGGACGATGAGTTCCTCGACGCGGCCGGCCCCCGGCTCAAGGGCGTGTGCAACTTCGCCGTCGGAGTCGACAACATCGACCTGGCGGCGTGCGCCCGGCGGGGCGTGCCGGTCACCAACACGCCCGATGCCGTCACCGAGGGCACCGCAAACCTTGCCGTGCTGCTCATGCTGGCCGCGGCGCGCCGGCTGAGCGCGGCGGACCGATTCGTCCGCGCCGGGCGCTTCGAGCGCGAGGGCAACGGCTTCCCGGCCGGGTGGCTCGGCATGCACCTGACCGGTCAGACGCTGCTCATCGTCGGCCCCGGCCGCATCGGGCGCGCCGTGGCCCTGCGCGCCCTGGCGTTCGGCATGCGCATCGCCTACGCCGGGCGGTCGCGGAAGCTCGAGTGGGAGCTGGCCCCGCTGGCCGCCGCCCGCGTGAGCCTCGACGAGGGCCTGAGCACCGCCGACGTGGTCTCCGTCCACTGCCCGCTCACGCCCGAGACTCGCCACCTGCTCGACGCCCGCCGCATCGCCCTGCTCAAGCCCACCGCCATCGTCGTCAACACCGCCCGCGGGCCGATCATCGATGAGGCCGCCCTGGCCGCGGCCCTCAAGGCCGGGCGCATCTGGGGCGCCGGCCTGGACGTGTTCGAGTTCGAGCCCCGCGTGCACCCCGACCTGCTGACGCTGGACAACGTGGCCCTGGCCCCGCACATCGGCTCGGCCGAGGGCAAGTACCGCGAGCTGATGACGCGCATGGTGTGCGACAACGCCGCGGCCATTCTCGCCGGCCGCCGCCCGCCCGACCTGGTCGTCTAGACCGCCGACGCCCGGGCGGTCAATCCTCGCCGCGCCGCTGGCGCTTCTTCTCGTTCACCACCACGGCCATGCTCGCCAGCAGCTTGCGGTCGCTGTCGGTGAGGTTCTCGAGCTTGGTCTGGCCCTTGGCCATGCGGTCCAGCAGCTCGCGGGACCGCTGCACTTTCTGGGCGGCCGTCGGCTCCTGCGGCGCCGTCGCCTGGTGGATCGCATCGCCCAGCGCGTACACCCCGCCGATGGCCAGATTGGCCGCGGCGAGCCCGGCGTCGGCGGCGGCCATCTCCGCGCAACCGCCGGCAAGACCGCCGGTCCCCACGGCGAGCGCCGACGCCAGAATGGTGGTGCGGAAGCGGTTCACGGCGGTCGAGTATACCGGAAGACCGGGGGCCGGGCGGGGAACGCGCGTTATACTTCTGTGGGGGTGGCGCGGGCGGTGAAACGCCCCGGGAGCAGGTCATGCGTCAGGACATCCGGTACAACAACATCATTGACTCTGACCAGGCGCGCGTGGCTCAGGCCTGGGCCGACAAGGCCCCCCAAATGCACCACGACGAGATCGACGCCGACCGGTTCTACATCACCCAGCGCTACGACCTGTACACCCGCGACAACCACGACGTCTGGCGCGACCTGTTCGACAAGCGCTGGGCGGTGCTGGAGCAGCAGGTGTCGCGCCAGTTCATCGAAGGGATGAAGATCCTGCGTCTGACGCGCGACCGCATCCCGCTGCTGGACGACCTGGTGCTCGACCGCGACATCGAGATCGCCGGCGGCGTGAAGGTGGCCAGGGGCACCCGCCTCGACGGCATCAACAAGTTCCTGCAGGCCCAGAGCTCGTGGGCCAGCTACGGCGTGCCGGGCTATCTGCCGGCCAAGGCGTTCTTCGCGTGCCTGGCGCAGCGCGAGTTCCCCACGACCGTGCTCATCCGCCCGCGCGAGGTGATGGACTACCTGCCCGAGCCGGACATCTTCCACGACGTGTTCGGGCACGTGCCGCTGCACACGCTTCGGGTGTTCGCCGACTTTCTGCAGACGTACGGCAAGGCGGCGCTCATGTGCGAGGACGAAGAGCACATCAAGCGGCTCGGCCGGCTCTTCTGGTTCACGGTGGAGTTCGGGCTCATCCGCGAGGACGGCAAGATCAAGGTGTACGGCAGCGGGCTGGTCAGCAGCCACTCCGAGAGCGCCTACTCGCTCACCGGCGCGTGGGAGAAAAAGGGCGTGTCCGTGCCCGACTGCACGCCGCGCGACGTGCCGGAATACCGCCCGTTCGACCTCGACCGCGTCTGCAACACGGACTTCGAGATCGACCACTTCCAGCCGATCTACTACGTGCTGGAGAGCTTCGAGCAGCTCCGCGACGCGATGAACCGCTACGCCGAGCAGGTGCTCGGCACGGCCCGCCTGCGGGGCGTGACCGTCGGCTGATCGCCCGTTCAGCCCGGGCCTGCGAGTTCGTACAGGCCGCTGCCGGCGTACTTGAGCTTGCCCTGGCGGGCCAATTCCTCCCAGACCGCGCGGGGGAACTGCAGCGGCGGCGTGATCGCCACGATGCCCGACGTGCGGCCGCCCGTCGTGTACTTGGCCCCCAGTTTGGACTCATCGTCCAGCCGCGTCACTTTCAGCCGTTTCTTGAACGCCGCAAGGGCCGACTTGAGCGTTTCGGGCGCGATCTCGCCCGGGCCGG
>JAHCJH010000202.1 GCA_026126345.1 Phycisphaeraceae bacterium
AGGCACCTGGGCGAGGTGAGCCCGGAGGAGTTGAAACTGGCGGGCGTGGCGATGAACTGCGACCCGGCGGCCGAGCGGATCATCGTGGTGGGGCTGGAAGGGGCTCGCGGGGAGCTGCCGACGTCGGACGACCAGGCGTCGGCGATCGCCAGCTGCCTGCTGCGGGCCGCGCCGTGCGGGCCGGGGGCGTTCGACCCCGAGCGGTGCGCGCTGACCGGCGGAGGGTGCGTGGGGCCCTCGCTGGCGGTACGCGTGGAACGGGTGCTGGCTTCCCGCTGAACTTGGCCGCCGCTACGCTTTCGCATGATCACGTTCGCCGCGGCCATGATCGTGCTTCAGCCCTCGGGCGGACCGGCTTCGGCATCGCCGCCCGTGGATTGGCGGGCGGCCGAAGCGCCCTATCTGACCGATCACGTCCAGTTGACGATGCCGGAACGCTTCGCGCGGGCCGGCGAGGCGTACTTCGATCACCAGAGCCCGCCGCGCTGGGTGGTGTTCCAGGCGATCGAACGGCCGGCGGCCGGCCTGCCGACCGATGCGCCGGTCGAGACGAACTACGCGATGTACGTGGCCAAACTGCGCTACGAGGGTGACCGCGTGGCGGGGCTTGAAGCGCCGGTGCGCGTGTCGCCGGCGGGTTCGGCCAACACGTGCGGGTGGTTCGAGCTCGGGGATGCGGCATCGGTCGTGTTCGGGTCCACGATCACGGCGCCCGCGCAGACGGACTCGCCGGGGTATTCGCGGGACCGCCAGCGGTACTCCTGGCAGTTCCCGGTGGAGATGGAGATCGTGTCCGTGAAGGCCGGGCGCGGGACCGGCGGCGAGCCGGACTGGTCCGACGGTGCGCGGTCGGCGCACAAGACGCTCGCGATGTCGCGACCGGGATACGACGCCGAGGGTTCATGGTCGGCCGACGGGCGGCACTACCTGTACACCCACGTCGCCGCGGGCACCAGCGACCCGAACATCTGGGTGTGGGACGAGGTTCGTCGCGAGCAGACGCCGCTGGTCGGGCCGCCCGGGTATGACGGCGGGCCGTTCTTCAGCCCGAACGGCAGGTGGATCTGCTACCGGTCGGACCGCAAGGGCAACAACGAGCTGCAGCTGTTCATCGCCGAGCTGGCCCGCGACGATGCGTCGGACCCGGGCCGGATCACCGGCACGCGCCGGGAGATCCAGCTCACCGACGCCGACGGCGTGGTGAGCTGGTGCCCTTACTGGCACCCGTCCGGCTCTTACCTGGTGTACGCCAGCAGCGCGGCGGGCGGGCACCAGAACTACGAGGTCATGGCCATCGACCTCGCGCCGGCGCTGGCGACGACCGCGGGGGCCGCCCCGCCGGCGGCTCGCACCGCACGGGTGACGCACGCGCCGGGGTTCGACGGGCTGCCGGTGTTCAGCCGCGACGGCGCGTACATGATGTGGACGAGCCAGCGCGGGCCGATGGTCGAGGGCGAGTCGCGCCCGAGCTCGCAGTTGTGGATCGCGCGGGTCAAGGGGCAGCCGGCGTGGGGCGAAAGCAAGTAGCCCGGCCGCGCCCGGCGTCAGTCAACAGGGCGCGGGCCGCCTGCTAACCTGCGTGGCATGAGCACGCCACCGACCGACGACACGCTGAACCCGTCGCTGCGCTCGTTCGTGGAATCGGCGAACGCCGACGGAACCGACTTCCCCATCCAGAATCTGCCGTTCGGGCGTTACCGGCTGGGCGATGGGCCGCCGACGATCGGGGTGGCGATCGGCGACCGGGTGCTGGACGTGGACATGCTGTTCCACGCGGGCTGGTTCGGGCAGGACGACCGGGCCGAGCGGCTGCACCGGGCGGTGCACACCAGCGCCCTGAACTACCTGCTGGCCGACGAAGAACGGCCGCTGGCGTGGCTGCGCCGGGAGGTCCAGCGGTTCCTGCTCGACGGGCCGGCCGGCGGCCAGCCCGTGCGCCGGCTGCGCGACAAGGCGCTGCACCCGATGCAGGAGGTGCGCCCGCTGCTGCCGTGCGTCATCCCGAACTACACGGACTTCTACGCCTCGGTCCACCACGCGACCAACGTCGGCAGCATGTTCCGGCCGGACAACCCGCTTCTGCCGAACTACAAGCACATCCCCATCGGGTACCACGGGCGAGCTTCGAGCGTGGTGCCCAGCGGTTCCGTGGTGGTGCGGCCCAGCGGGCAGACGCGCCCCGACGACAAGGCTCCGCCGGTGTTCGGCCCGTGCAAGCGGCTCGACTACGAGCTGGA
Organism: Phycisphaeraceae bacterium; assembly: GCA_026126345.1. GTDB lineage: Bacteria > Planctomycetota > Phycisphaerae > Phycisphaerales > UBA1924 > JAHCJH01. The sequence goes on from JAHCJH010000202.1 coordinate 2,238, forward strand.
GGTCGGGTGCGTCATCGGCCGGCCGAACGCGCTCGGCACGCCGATCCCGATCGACCGCGCCGCCGATCACATCGCCGGGCTGGTGCTGGTCAACGACTGGTCGGCACGCGACATGCAGGCATGGGAGTACCAGCCGCTCGGTCCCTTCCTGGCCAAGAACTTCGCGACGACGGTGTCGCCCTGGCTGGTGACGGCAGAGGCCCTGGCGCCGTTCCGCTGCCCCGGGCCGGCCCGCGCCGAGGGCGACCCCGCGCCCCTGGACTACCTGGCGCTGCGACCGGACGCCGCGGCGGTCGCGGGTTACGACATCACGCTCGAAGTGGCCATCCGCTCGCGGGCGATGCGCGAGAAGGGGCTTGCCCCTCACCGCGTCTCCTCCGGCAACCTGCGCGACATGTTCTGGACCTTCCCGCAGATGATCGCGCATCACGCCAGCGGCGGGTGCAACCTGCAGGCCGGCGACCTGCTGGCATCGGGCACGGTGTCGGGGCCGGCGCCGGACAGCCGCGGGTGTCTCCTGGAACTGACGTGGGCCGGCAACGGTCCGGACGGCAAGCCGCTGCCGCGCCGCCCGGTGCAGTTGCCCAGCGGCGAGCAGCGGACATTCCTGGAAGACGGCGACGAAGTGATCATCACGGGCAAGTGCCGACGCGATGGATACCGGCCGATCGGCTTCGGCTGGTGCGCCGGCGTGGTGGAAGGCCGGACGTCGGCAAGCTGAACGCAGACGGGAACACGGAGCCGCGGCATGCGCTTGTTCGGCCGAAGAACCAAGGACCGAGCTGCCGAGTTCACGCCATTGGCCGGGGCGTACGCGCGCTGGCGGCCGGGATACCCGACGGAGCTGATCGACGCG
>JAHCJH010000203.1 GCA_026126345.1 Phycisphaeraceae bacterium
CGAGCTCTGCGCCGCGGGTCGTAGCACAACCGCCTCGACGGGGTTGCCCACATTGATCGTGCCGGCGTACAGCTCGTCGCCTTCAAAGACGTGGCGCGGCTGGCTCTCGCCGGTGATCGAGGATTGATCGATGGAGGACTCGCCCAGCACCAGCCGACAGTCGGTCGGGACCGTCTCCCCCGGCAGGATCTTCACGCGGTTGCCCGCGACCAGCGATTCCGGCTCGGCCTTGACCCAGGCGCCGTTCTCCAGCCGCTGGGCCGCCGTCGGCATGAGCCGGTGCAGCGCTTCGACGGCGCGGGTGGTCCGCGCCATCGCCAGGTCCTCCAGCGCGCCGCTGAGGGTGAACAGGAACAGCAGCAAGGCCCCTTCGGCCGGCGCGCCGATCCACGCCGCCAGCACCGCCCCGACCACCATCAGCACGTCGATGTCGAATGTTCCCTGTCCCAACGCCGCCAGCGCCGCGCGCATGCCGTGAAACAGCCCGATGACCAGCGCGCCCCAGGCCAGCAGTTCGCCGGCCAGGTGAACGCCGCCGCCGGCCTCACCGGCCGTGCGCAGCATCCACCCCGCCAGCAGCATCGCCCCGGCGATGACCGCCGCCAGCAACTCGCCCTTGGGTGACAGCAGGAACGGCCGTCGTTGATCGGTGCTCACCAGGCCGGTCCCAGCCATACGGCATTCTAACCGCCGCGCCCCGCACAGGTTCCCAACCGACGGGCATGGCGCGGTGTCGCCCGCCGCCGGCGAACTTCGTTGAACCCGTGGGCAGGTCGGTCGCCTTCATCGAGCATGAACGCCCACGCGAACCGCTCCGTATCCCTGCCCCTGCTCCGGAACGCGCGGATCGCTTCTCCCTGCCCGGCGAGGTGGGAGGACATGACCGGAAACGACGTGGTGCGCCACTGCGCCCTGTGCAACCTCAACGTCCACAACCTGGCCGCGATGTCTGCGGAAGACGCCGAACGCCTGTTGTCAGGTCACTTCGGACCCGACGGGTCCGCGAACCCGGGCCGTCTGTGCGCCGTGATCTACCGCAGGGCCGACGGAACGGTCCTGACGCGCGACTGTCCCGTCGGCTGGGCCCGCGTACGCGCGGCGGCGCGTCGGTCGCTCTTGCGGGCGGCGGCGGCCCTGGCGCTGGTCACGGGCCTTTCGGCCCTGGCGGCCATGGCCCATCGAGCCGACGCCTCGGGTCGGCGCGTGCGGTGGCTGGAACCGTTCGCGTCGGTCGCACGCCTTCTCTCCCCGCCCGTTCAGGTCCCGCTGGCCGGCAGCATCGCGATCCGCGGAGAAGTCACCATGGGCAAAGTTGCCCCTTTGCCCACTCCGCCCTCGCAACCGGATCCCGAGCACGATCGGTGAGCACGCCATGGCACGCTACCTCATCTCCCTGATGTTCATGTGGTTCGCGATCGGCGCGATCGTCGTCGTTGAGGCGTACGACCCGACCGCGGGCCCGGGATACGCCTTTGAGTTCGCCGGTGCCATCGACGTGGCGCTGGTGCCGGTCGCCGCGGCGTGGCTCGCGGCGGAACTGGCCGGCCTGCGGCGCAAGCGAACGTGGCTGCTGCCTCACGCGGGGTGGCTCCGACCGCTGGGACTGGGCCTGTGCGCCGGTGTATCGGGCGTGGCGCTGGCCGCAGGGTTGCTGCTCATCGCGCCGGATGCCTGGCCCGATGGCGTTCTGATCGCGTCGGCCGCGGCCGCCGCGTCGTTCGCCTCAGTCTGGCTGGCGCCGGTGCTGCGTTTGGGGTGGTGCCCGCTGTGTGGCTACGACCGATCGGCGGCGACGCCGACGTCGCGCGGGGTGTGCCCCGAGTGCGGGCACGATGCGTTCGCGTTGGAGTGAACTCGCCGGCGTGGGGTCGATGGGTTACTTCAGCACCGCGTCCATCTGCTTCTTCTCCGCGGCGGAGACGCCCTCGACGGGGATCTCCTTGAGCATGGCGTCGATGATCACGTCGGTGGTGACCTGATCGGCCTCGGCGTTGAAGTTGGTGAGGATGCGGTGGCGGAGCACCGGCTTGGCGACGTCGCGCACGTGTGCGGGCGTCACGTGTGTCGAGCCGCCGAGGATGGCCCGGGCCTTGGCGGCCAGCACCAGGTACTCACTGGCTCGGGGGCCGGCGCCCCAGCCGACGTACTGCTCGATCATCTTCGGGCGGGCGATGCCGCCGTCCATCGGCTCTTTGATGCGTGTGGCGCGCACCAGCCGCAGCGCGTACCGCAACACGTGGTCGGCGACCGGCGTTGCCCGCACCAGGTCCTGCACGCGGGCGATGTCCTCGGCGCTCAGCGTGGCTTCGGGTTGCTGCACCGAACCGCCGGTGGTGCGGCGGACGATGGCGAGTTCCTCGTCGGCGGAGGGGTACGAGATCTTCACCTCGAACATGAACCGGTCGAGCTGCGCCTCGGGCAGGGGGTAGGTGCCCTCCTGCTCGATGGGGTTCTGCGTCGCCAGCACGAAGAACGGCGTGGGCAGCCGGTGCTGCATGCCGCCGACGGTCACCTGCCGCTCCTGCATCGCCTCCAGCAGGGCCGCCTGCGTCTTGGGCGGCGTGCGGTTGATCTCGTCGGCCAGGATGACGTTCGCGAAGATCGGCCCCTTGACGAACCGCAGCGTCCGCACGCCGGTGCTCTTGTCTTCCTCGATCACCTCGGTGCCGGTGATGTCGCTGGGCATCAGGTCCGGCGTGAACTGGATGCGGCTGAACCCCAGGCTCAGCGTGCGGGCGATCGTCGAGATGAGCAGCGTCTTGGCCAGGCCCGGCACGCCGACCACCAGCGCGTGCCCGCGGCAGAAGATCGCCGTCAGGATCTGATCGACCACGGCGTCCTGCCCCACGATCACCTTGTGCACCTCCCCCTTGACGCGGTCGAACGCGCTGCGCACTTCGGCGATGGTCTGCTGGGCGTCGGCGATCGGCGTCTGGCTCATGTCACCAGTGTACCGGGCGCCCGGGGGCCGGGGTGCGGACCGGCGCGCCAGCACCCGGTGCGACCAAGAAGAAAGCCCCCGGACACGCGTCCGGGGGCTTTCCGGTGTGGGGCGCTTGCGCGCCCGGGTCGTGACTGTGTTCGCTCCGCGC
>JAHCJH010000204.1 GCA_026126345.1 Phycisphaeraceae bacterium
GCGCCGGCTGCGGAACTTCACCGAGAAGTGCCCGTCCTGCACCGCGTCGCGCGCCTCCGGACGCATGAGGCACGCCGTGCGCACCAGGCCCAGGCACAACTCCCCCACCTTCTCGGGCAGCTCGGCCACCTGCACCATCTGCCCGTCGACGCGGATGCGCACGTTGTAGCGGTGCTGCTTGGGCTCGACGTGGATGTCGGTCGCGCGGCTCTTGGCCGCCAGCAGCAGCAGCAGCCGCACCGCGCGCGGGCCGTCGGCCGTGCCCGAGAGCGCCGGCGTCGCCTGGCCCGAGCCGTCCACCATGACGATCTGCTCGTCGCCCTCGCCCTTGGGCGGCAGCGCCTCGAGCATGCCCTTGAGTTCCTCCAGCCAGGCCTTGTCCACGTCGATCGTCCGCGACCGCACCTCGTGCCGAACCTCGCCGATCGACATCTCCGCCTCGATCGTGAACGAGTGCCCCCCCACCTTGATCGTGTCGCCGGGCACCACCTCCGACGCGGCGTTCACCAGGCGGTTGGCGTTGATCTTCGTGCCGTTGCGGGAGCCCAGGTCGCGTACGCGGAACCCGCCGGAGCCGTCCGGCTCGATCACGCAGTGGTACCGGCTCGCCGATTCGTCGGCGATGCACAGCACGTTGTCCTTGTTCCGGCCGATCGTCACCGGACCCTGCGTCAGGGGGACGAGGTAGCCGCGGCCGTCGGTCGAAGCGAGCTGGTAGGTCGGCATCTGGCTCCCTGGGTCCGGCGCGAGACCGGGATGGTACCGCCCGGCGCGGCGGGCGGGCGGAGCCGGGCCGTCGAACGGGCGCACGGGGCCACTACACTCCGCCCCATGATCGACCTCAAGCAACTCCGCGAACACCCGCAGCGCTACAAAGACGGCGCCCTGGCCAAGCGCATCGAGGTTGATTTCGCCCGCCTGCTCCAGATGGAAGAAGACCATCGGACCGCACTGACCCAACGGGAGAACCTTCGGGCCGAGCAGAAGCGTCTGGAGAAGGAATCGGGGCCCCAGATCGGCAGGCTCAAGGGCGCCATCGCCAAGGCCGCCCCGGCGGAGAAGCCGGCGCTGGAAGCCCAGCTCAAGGAACTGCTCGACCGCCCGGCGGCGCTCAAGAGCCAGATCGGCGAGCTCGACGCCGTGGTCGCCCGACTGGAGCCCGACCTGCACGCGATGCTGCTGACGGTGCCGCTGCCGCCCGACCCCGACGTGCCCGTGGGCGCCGGTTCGGACGACAACGTCGAGATCCGCCGCTGGAGCCCGCCGGGCTTCGACCCGGCGCAACCGTTCGAGGCCCAGCGCGGGTTCAAGCCCCGGTCGCACATCGAGCTGGTGCGCGACCTGAAACTGGCCGACTTCCCGCGCGGCGTCAAATTGGCCGGCAGCCGGTCGTACATCCTCACGGGCGCGGGCATGCTGCTGCACCAGGCGATCCTGCGCTACGCCGTGGACTTCATGGTGCACACCCACGGGTTCAGCCCCATGAGCGTGCCGGTGATCGTGCACGAGCGGTGCATGGTCGGCACCGGGTTCTTCCCCGCCGGGCGCGAGCAGGCGTACCACATCGAGGAGTCCAAGCGGGGCGGAACGCACGACCTGTTCCTGACCGGAACCGGCGAGGTGGGGCTCATGGGCCTGCACCAGGACGAGATCCTCGACGAGGCGTCGCTGCCGCTGAAATACGTCACGGTGAGCACCTGCTTCCGGCGTGAGGCCGGGGCCGCGGGCAAGGACACCGCGGGCCTGTACCGCATCCACCAGTTCGACAAGGTTGAACAGGTGGTCATCTGCCGCGCCGACGAGGCCGAGAGCCGCGCCTGGCACAAGACGCTGATCGGGTACGTCGAGCAGTTTCTGCAGTCGCTGGAACTGCCGTACCGCCTGCTGCAGTGCTGCACGGGCGACCTGGGCCCCAAGAACGCCGACATGGTGGACATCGAGTGCTGGATGCCCGGGCGGGGCGAGGCGCAGCCCGGCGGCGGGTTCACGGGCGCTTACGGCGAGACCCACTCGGCCAGCCGTCTGTACGACTATCAGTGCCGCAGGCTGAACATGCGTTACCGCGCCGGCGGCGAGTCAGGCAAGGGCGCGACGGCCTTCTGCCACTCGCTCAACAACACCGTCGCGGCGTCGCCACGCCTGATGATCCCAATCCTGGAGGTTCACCAGCAGGCCGACGGTACCGTGCGCATCCCCAAGGTGCTGCGGCCGTACATGGGCGGGATGGAACGGATCGGTTGAAAACTCCGCCGGCGATGCTCAGCCCATCGCCTGGTCAACGCTCTCGTACACCGGCATGATGGTGTCGAGCTTGCACCGCTGGATGACCTTGCCGACATCGTTGTTGGCAGCGGCGATGGCCACCTGCCCGCCGTGATTCTTGAGGTCGCGCTCCAGGGAGACGAACAGGCCGATCGCCAGGCTGGAAATGAACGTGAGCTTGGCCAGGTCGAGCACGATGCGCTTGGGGTGGAGCGCCCGCAGACGGTCCACCAGTCGCTTGATCGCGTCCTCGGTCATGACGCTGGCCTGACCGTCGAGCCGCACCACGGTGGCGCCGGCCCGCTCCTGCACATCAACTTGCAACGTGTCCATGAAGGGTCGCTCCCGTCGAGGCCCCCACTCTACCACACATTTGGGGGTCGTGGGCCGGGGAACTTGGTTCCCGCTCCCCGATCGCAATAAACAGGGGGAAACCCCGGAAATCGGCGCGCCCGTCAGGCCAGTGCTTCCTCAATTGAGGGAAACGCCGGAAGGGTGTCTCCCAACCGGCATCGTTCCAGAACCAGCCGCACCTGCGGCGAGGGGGCGGCCACACGGACCGAGCCGCCCCAGCCCTTGAGCGAACGCGCCAGCATGACGAACTGCCCGACCGCCATGCTGGCAAGGAACGTGAGCCCCGCGAGGTCGAGCACAACCACCGCCGGGCGTGCCGCGGTCAGGCGGTTGACCTGGCGCTCGAGCGCCGCCTCGTTGTTCATGTCGGCCGGACCGACCAGGGACACCACCACGGCGACTCCGGCCTGGAGCGTCTGGATCTGCAACGTGGTCATAGGCGCTCCTTGGTT
>JAHCJH010000205.1 GCA_026126345.1 Phycisphaeraceae bacterium
GGCGACAGGAACGACGCCAGTCGGTGGGCCCGCGCCGTGCCCAGGGCGACCTGCAGCAGCAGCAGTTCGTCGTAGGCAAGGCGGCGGCGGCCGGCCAGGGCCTCGTCGAGGTGCGCCGGGCGGTGCACCATGCGATAGGCATCGGCCAGCGACGGCATGTTGCGCGCCGACCGGAACGATTCGGGGAGGTGGTCCTCGATCGCGGGCAACGCGGCGTCGAGCACCTTGCCGACGGCCTGTTCGATCTGCCAGCTCGCGGCCGGGGCGCCGGCGGGGTACACGGGACGGACGCGCTCGTCGAGCTCGATGGGTTCGGGGGCGTTGGGGCGGATGACCTGCAGCAGCGGGTTGACCATCTGCAGCGTGGGGCCGTTGCGCGTGGCCTTGCCCTGCACGCGGACGCGCACGCCCGGGTGCAGCCGGTCGCGCACGTAGGGCATGTTGAACCACAGCAGGTCCATGCGCGCGGCACCGTCCATCAGCACGGCCTTGAACCGCGAGCCGGAGCGCCCCCGGCCGCGCGTCATCGGGCCGACGGTGACGATCTCGCCCCGGGTGGCGACCAGGGCGTCGTGGGTGCACTCGGCGATGGGGCGCTCGGCCTCGAGCCGCTCGTAGCGCATGGGCACGTGGGCGATGAGCTGCCCGACGTTGCGCAGGCCGAGTTCGGCCAGCGCCCGGGCCCTGGCTTCGCCGATGCCGGGCACGTCGGCCAGGCGGGCGGTGAGTTTCAAGGTCGGCGTTGGCGCGGGGCGGGCAGGTTCGGCACGCCGGCCGGTGGCAGGGCCCGAGCTTCGGGATGGGTTCTCGGGGCCCGCCGACATGACTCCAAGATACGTCCCCGGCGCCGGTGGCGTGCCGCGGCAGGCCGGGATGGTGTGGTCACACGCCTTGGGGCGGGCCGCCGGCGCGATTCAGGGCGGGGTCGATCGATCGCAGGTAGTCCCACGAGTAGATGCCGGTGTCGTGCCCGTCGCTGAAGCGAACGCGGATGGCGTACCGGCCCACGAGTTCGGCCCCCAGCGCCGTCAGCGGACCGGACGCCCCGGTGGAAGCGGGCAGGACGGTGAGGGGATTCCTGGCCAATTGCGACCGCAGTTCGCGGGCGTCGGCCGATGGGGACATTTTGCGCAGATAGGCGATGGCGTAGTAGGACGTCGAGCCGTCGGCCCATTGCACGGTCAGGCCCCGGTCCTTCTTCAGGTCGATGCTGGTGGGCGGCGGCTCCATGAGGCAACCGTATCATCGCGCCGCATGACCGCCGCCGACACCAGCCGTGCCGACCACGCCGCCAATCGACTCTGCCGGGCGATCGATCGAACGGGCTCGGCCGTTTGCGTCGGCCTGGACCCGGTGGCCGACCGGCTGCCTCCGGAGCTGACCGGGGCGCCCGCGGCGCGGTTCGAGGCGTTCTCGCGGGGCGTGGTCGATGCGGTGGCGGATCGGGCGGCGGCGGTCAAGTTCCAGTCGGCGTGTTACGAGCGGCTGGGAGCGCCGGGCGTCGCGGCGCTGCACGCGGCGATGACGCACGCGCGCGACGCGGGGCTCGTGGTGATCCTGGACGCCAAGCGCGGGGACATCGGGATTTCGGCCCAGCACTACGCCGCGGCGGCGTTCGAGGGACCAGCGCCGGCCGACTGGCTGACGGTTTCGCCGTACCTGGGACCCGACACGATCGAGCCGTACCTGTCGCACGCGGGGCGCGGGGTGTTCGTGCTGGTGCGCACGAGCAACGCGGGTTCGGACGCGGTGCAGAGCGTGCGGCTGCAGGACGGGCGGACGGTGGCGGAGTTGATGGCCGACACGGTCGGGGCGCTGGGGGTCGGGCGGCGCGGCGTTGCCGGGCTGAGCAGCGTGGGGGCGGTGGTGGGCGCGACCAAGCCCGCCGATGCGCAGGCGCTGCGGCGGCGCATGCCCGACACGGTGCTGCTGGTGCCGGGGTATGGCGCCCAGGGCGGGACGGCCGACGACATCCGAGCCCTGGTTCGGCCCGGGGCGGCGAGCGCCTCGGGCAAAGGGGTGCTGGTGACGGCGAGTCGCTCGATCATTTACGCGGCGCGTGAAGCTGGGCAACGGTGGCAAGACGCGGTGCGGCGCGCGGCCGAGTCGATGCGCGACGAGCTGGGCGCGGTGCTGTGACGGCCCGGGGAATCTGCTGATTTCGGGGTCTTTTTTCGCGGCGCGGTGGCTGTGCCGGTGTTCGTGAAGTACGTTGTTGCCGTCGTGTCGCGGGCGCTGTGCGCCCCGTGCCGTTGTGTTCCCGCCGTGGCGGGGAGCGGCCGGGCGGGCGGTCCCGGAGGAAGGAACTGAGATGAACCTGAAGATTGTTTCGTGCGCTGCTGTCGCGCTCGCGGCGGGAATGGCCCGGGCGGATGTCCTCATCGAGACCGAGGGCAACAACACGATGGCGACGTCGAACTTCGTGAACACGTTCAGCGCCAACGCGTCGATCCTGATCGACGGCACGCTCTCGCCGGGCTCGAACGGGCCGCTGGCGGTGATCCCGGGCGACGTGGACTGGTTCAGCTTCACGATCACGAACACGGGCGTGTTCGTCGCGTCGATCTTCACGCTCACGCCGCCGTCGGGCAACTACATCCCCGACAGCCAGTTGATCCTGGTCAACGCGCTGGGCACGATCCTTGCGACAAACGACGATGGGAACCCCGGCGGCGGGTCGCAGTACATGTCGTCGATCGCGCCGATCACCCTGGCGGCGGGCACGTACTACATCGGCGTGACCGGCTACAACGACCTGAACCTCAGCGGCAACACGCTGGGCACGGTGCTGCCCGACGGGCTGAACGCCAGCGGCACGGCGCACACCGAGAACTTCGACTACAAGCTGATCATCGGCATCAACGTCGTTCCGGCGCCGGCCTCGGCCGCGCTGCTGGGCGTGTTCGGGTTGGCCGCCGGTCGGCGCCGGCGCGCGTGAGCGGCCGGCCGACGGGGCGCGGGCGTGAAGGACATCCCCGCTGAACGAACGACGCCG
>JAHCJH010000206.1 GCA_026126345.1 Phycisphaeraceae bacterium
CCGAAACGCTCGCCGCTGAGGACCGACTTCGGGGTGCCTTCCATCAGTCCATCCGTGACGCCCACGATCAGGCCGCGACGCCGGGGAACCATGAGGCGGAGCGCCTCGCGGCTGGCGAGGAAGTACGCCGTCGGGCCGCCGTCCATCTGGTGGCGCCACAGGGCGGCTGGCAGTTCCCAGAACGGGGTGCCCCAGGCAGCCATCGCTTCGGCGGCCGACGCCGTTCCGTCGGCGGCGCCCCACACGGCGTTGGCAAGGACGTCGAGCCCATCCTGTTCCGCGGCGACCCGCTCGAATAGCCGGGCGACCTGCGCCGCGTCGGTTGCATCCGTCGGGACGGCAATGCCGCGTCCCCCCCGGGCGGTGACCTCGTCGGCCGTGTCGTCGACGGTTCCGGGTGCGCCATCCCGCGGAGCGGGGCCACCCCGGGTGGTCCGGCCGGCGACATAAACCGTGGCTCCCGCGTCACCCACGGCGAGCGCAATCCCGCGTCCAGCGCCTCGGCTGCCGCCCATGACGACTGCGACCAGTGCTCGCGCCCGCTTCCGTATCGGCATGGCACCCCTCCCGTTATGATTCTAAACGACGATATAGTTATTATCTAAACGGTTATTTAGAAATGGTCAAGGCCCATGGTTCCTGAGGCGACACGGTGAGTCCTCGCCCACGCAAGGTTTCGGACGATGCCGTTTTCGACGCGCTGCATCGGGTGATGGGGCGGGTCGAGCCCGCCGAGCTGACCCTGGCCCTGGTCGGGCGCGAAGCAGGTATTACGGCGGGCGCCCTGGTGCAGCGATTCGGGTCGAAGCTGGGTCTGATGCGGGCCTTTTCCGGGCGGTTCGCCGGCGGGGCCGACGCCATGCTCGACGCCCTGCGCGCCCGCGCGGGGTCGCCGCTTGGCGCGCTGGAGGCATATGCGACGAGTGTAGCCGGCATGGCCGAGACGCCGGCGACGCTGGCACACCACCTGGCGTACCTGCAGATGGACTTGACCGATCCGGAGATGTTTGCCCACGTGCGGGATCACGCGGTGGCCACGCGGCGAGCCCTGGTGCGATGGATCGAGGAGGCGGTCAGCGCCGGCGACCTGCGGGACGATACCGACGCCGGCATGCTGGCCCGTTTGGTTCACGCCGTGGTGAGCGGATCGATGCTGGCCTACGCCTTTTTTCGGGAAGGCGCGCCGGATGCCTGGCTCCGCCGCGACCTCGCGATTGCGCTGCAGCCGTATCGTCGGGCCGTGTCTGCGGGCCCGCGTCAGCGCAAACCTGGTGGAAAGGCCCGAAGGCCCGGCGGCCGATGAGGATGGTCGAGCCTACTTCCGCCAGCTCCGTACCACGCGCGCCGTACGAATGAAGTCGAGTCGGGGGAACTCTCGGGCGAGATAGACGTTGCCTTCCGCCCGGATCTCGGCCTGTGACGGCCCCGGTTTCCGATCCGTGTTGGTGCCGCCGTACTCGGCGTTGAACGAATCGACCACGGCCATTCCCTCGACGACTTCGCCAATGGGAGGAAAGCCAAAGCCGTTGGTCGAATCGAGCCGGGCGTTGTCTGCGAGGTTGATGAAGAGCTGGGTGCCCCGGGTGTTCGGGCCGCCCCGCGCGTAGGAAACCCGTCCGCGCAGGTTGCTGGATTTGACGGGCTCGTCCGGGATGCTGCGGCCCTCCCACGCGGCTGCCACGGCCGGCAGGGCCGGCAACCCCCACTGCACCACGAATCCGCTCACGACCCGGAAGAAGCGCGCCTCGTCGTAGTAGCCGCTGCGCACCAGGTAGTGGAAGCGGTCGACCCCGGCCGGACTCCAATCCCGCCGGGCCCGGATCACGAACGGTCCGCGGCTCGATTCGATCCTCACGTCGAAGCTATCGGGAGCCGCCCGACTGAGCGCCTTCGGCGAGGGTGTCAGCAGGGGGTCGCGCTTGGCGCAGGCGCCAAGCAGCGCTGCCGCCGCGGTTGCGAACAGGATCGGAGCCAGCCGACGCACCGGGGGCACGGTCAGCCTCCGAGCGCAGCCGACAGGTCGGCAATCAAATCGTCGGTTTCTTCGATGCCCACCGAGTAGCGCACCAGGCTTTCCGGAATCCCCATCGCGACGCGCTCCTCCGCGGTGCACTCGACATGGCTGGTCGTGGCGGGCACGCCGGCCAGAGTCTGGACCGCGCCGAGGCTTGGTGCGCAGTAGGCGATCTGGAGCGCGCCCAGGAACCGCTTGAGATCGCGACCGCCGGCCGCCAGTTCGAAGCTCAGCACGCCGCCGAAACCGCGCATCTGTCGCTGGGCAATGGCGTGGCCTTCGTGGCTCGCGAGGCCGGGGTAGAAGACCCGCGCCACGGCGGGATGCTCCGCCAGGAAGGTCGCAATTGCGAGTGCCGATGCATTCTGGTGGCGAACCCGGAGGGCCAGGGTTTTCATGCCGCGGATGATCCGATAGGCGGCATCGGCGCCCAGGGCGGCGCCGTGGATCTCGCGATACTGGTAGACCTGCTTGATCAGCTCGGCCTTGCCGGTGAGGACGCCGCCCAAGGCGTCTTCGTGGCCGCAGAGAAACTTGGTGGCGCTGTGGAGCACCAGGTCGGCGCCGAGTGCCAGCGGGTTGGTGTTGATCGGGGTGCCGAAGGTGTTGTCGACCACCACGATGGCGCCGGCCGCGTGCCCGGCCCGGGCCAGGCGTTCGATGTCGAGAACCTTGAGGGTCGGATTGGTCGGCGTCTCGAGGTAAAGCAGGGTGCAGCCGGCCCGGATTTCCCGCTCGATCGCGTCGTGGTCGACGGTATCGACCTGGCGGACCGTCACGCCCCAGCGGGGCAGGAACTCGATGAAGAGCCGGGTGGTGCCGCCGTAGGTGTCTTTGACCGTGACGACACGATCGCCGGGCTTGAGCAGGCCGAACAGGGTGCTGCTGACCGCGGCCATGCCGCTCGCGAAGCTGGTCGCCGCCTCGCCGCCCTCGAGGATCCG
>JAHCJH010000207.1 GCA_026126345.1 Phycisphaeraceae bacterium
CATCGTGCTGCCCGACGGCGCCCCCGCCGACACGCCCCTGCCCCCGCCGCGGCCGAAGACCCCCAAGCCCCACAGTTCGCGCCGCACCAAGCGCAAGCGGGCGTGAGCGGCGCAAGGGCCTGCCGCCCGCGGCCCGCGGCCATCGTCGCCCGCCCCCGCGGTGCCCGCCCTCGCGGCGGCAGCCCCCGCGCTGCGGCGGTTGGGGCCGCGTGCCTGGCAACACGTGCTGATACACTCCCAACTCGGACACGGGCATGTTCGCGGCTGTTGCAAGGTGGGGCTACCGGCGATGACGCACGACGGCGAGTACTTCTGGGAGATCTTCTCCAGCGACGATTCGTATCACAGCATGCAGGCGTGGATGCGGCCGCGCAAAGCGTTTTGTCGGCGCTGCGGCGTGCAGCACCCGGACTGGTATCCGCGGGCGGTCGAGGGTTGCCTGGAGGGCATCCGCAGCCGGCCCATGTACATTCTCGCAACCGGCGACCGCAAGCACAGCGGGTACGGCATCATCTGCAGTGTCCGCCTCTGGCGCCACCTGGCGCCGCACGTGCCGGAAGCGATCGTCGGCCGTGTCTTCGATCGCGACAAGTCCCGCGCTGAGACGCTGAACGAAGCGTGGGTGATCCCGTGGTTCCCCGAGTGGCTGCGGGTGCTGGTACGCGCCTCGCGCCCGCCGGGGCCGCCCCGGGCGCCGACCATGCCCGAAGTCTGCACCGAATGCGGCAGACCGCGGTACACCGCGGCGTGGGACCCGCACCTGGTTCGAGCGCGGCTGCCCCCGGGTCGGCCGGTGCTGGCCACTCCCCACAGCGGCAACTTCCTGATCGCCGAATCGCTGGCGAAAACGTTGGACTGGTCGGAGTTCCCCGACCTGACCTACGAGCGGCTCCCGGTGCTCGACCGACCGCTCGACGGTCTTCGGCTGGAGGGTGATCCGCCGTGGGATTGAGCGCGGCGTGAGCGTCGTGATAGGCGGTTTGGATATGCCGAGCGGCGACCGCAAGGAGGAGCCGGTGAGGCAGATAGCAAACAGGGCCAGATTGAATGGCCGCGCCAGCGGGCACCCCGCGCGAACGGTTGAAGCGTCGGTTGTATTGAGGCATGGCGTCGCCAGCGGGTTCCTGAAGACGCAGGGCGCCAAAGGAGCCCGCCGCTTACAGTTCTTCAAGGCAGCGATGGCGTACGGCACGGCCACACTGTCGGGCGGGTCGTTCCAAGGGGTTAACTGGTGAAGCCCATCGCACTCACGCCCACCGGGCGCACCAACCTGATGAATCTGGGTCGCTCGCGCCCGCGTCTCAAGGATGGCGACGTCTTCGTGCTCAACCTCTGCGGCACGCGGTGGGTGGTCGGCCGAGTCGTGCGGCGCGACCTCCAGCGCCCAACGGTTCGCCCCATCTTGGTTTACTTCTATAAGGTGGCAGTGCCCGAACCCGCCGCCATTCGAACGCCGATTCTCCCCGACCTGCTCGTGCCGCCCACACTCCTGCTGGACGCTTCATTGTGGCACGACGGCCTGGCCCGGACCGTGTTCAACGCGCCGATGCTGCCGGAGGAGCTTCTGCCGCGGCACGTGTTCAAGACCCTGTTCGATCCCGGTTGGATCGACGAAGAGTTCAAGCCGACGACGCCGCCCGGCCCGGGTGATGTCGCGAGTAGATACTCCTTTCCCTTCGTCGGCGCGGTTGACGACGACCTCAGCAAAGCCCTTGGCATTCCGCCGTTCAAGCACCCTCCGCCCACGCGCGACGAACACGGCGTGCCCGACGGTCTCGGCGTGCCGACGGGCCGCACGCCGGAGGTCCGGCTCTTCGTCAAGCCCAACGATGTGCTGGACTTCGGCGAGTTCGACGATGAGTGCACCGATGCGCTCCGCGCCGCCAAGCTCGCCCGCTCCAGCGGCCGCGGGTGCGACCTGGATTCCGGCGTCCGCGACGCGACGTACCGGGGCAAAGACCCCGACGCGATCCTCGCCGTCGTCCGCGACACGATGCGCCGGCTCGGGGGCATCCCGCCCGGGGCCGTCGCCATGGTCTGGCGCGGGCCGGGCCACACCTCGTGGGAGAAGGTGCGGCTGAGCGCGAAGTAGGGCTCCGGCGCGCGAGCCGGTGCGGCGGGTGTGGGAAGCCGGATCGTCGGGGCGACCGGGGATCGGTGGGCGCGGGCCGGGCCGCGGGCTGGCGGGCGGGCGTGGCGGGGTGGTGTGAGGCGAGGGGAGACGCTGGATCGCCGAATCGCTCCGCGGCCCGATACACTCGGGCATGGAACTGTACATCGACACGGCGAACCTGGACGAGATCAAGCAGGCGAACGACCTGGGCGTGCTGGACGGGGTGACGACGAACCCGTCGCTGATCGCCAAGGAGAAGATCGACTACGGCAAGCGGCTGGAGGAGATCTGCCGCGTGGTGAAGGGGCCGGTGTCGGCGGAGGTGATCTCCGTCGAGTACGAGGGGATGATGAAGGAGGCGGGCGAGCGGGCGAAGATCGCGCCGAACATCGTGATCAAGCTGCCGATCACGGTGGACGGGCTGCGGGCGTGCAAGGCGCTGAGCGACAAGGGCGTGAAGACGAACATGACGCTGTGCTTCCAGCCGCTGCAGGCGCTGATGGTGGCCAAGGCGGGGGCGTTCCTGGTGAGCCCGTTCATCGGGCGGCTGGACGATGTGGCCGAGGACGGGATGGACCTGATCCAGCGGATCCGGCAGATCTACGACAACTTCGGCTACAAGACCAAGCTGCTGGCGGCGTCGGTGCGGCACCCCAAGCACATGGTGGACTGCGCGCTGGCGGGGGCGGACGTGGCGACCGTGCCGTTCTCGGTGATCAAGCAGATGCTGCAGCACCCGCTGACGGACGTGGGCCTGAAGAAGTTCCTGGAGGACTACAAGAAGGCCTTCGGCGGCTGAGCGGGCGGGCGAAGGGATGGTCGTGTGGCGGGCGCGCAGGACG
>JAHCJH010000208.1 GCA_026126345.1 Phycisphaeraceae bacterium
GACGAGCGCGTCGCGCTCGACCTCCTCTCGCTCGAGTCACCGCGTCACCGCGTCGGCCGAGTAGATCGGCTTGCCGGTTCGCAGGAGGCGATCCGCCGGCTCGACGCCGACGTGCTGTGCATGCAGGAAGTCGAGAGCTACGAGGCGCTGATCCAGTTCCGGGACCGTTACCTGGCGGGGATGGGGTACGACCACGTGGTGTCGATCGACGCGGGCGACCCGCGGGGCATCGAGTGCTCGGTCCTGTCGCGGTTCCCGCTGAGCGATCCCAAGGTGTGGCGCGACCTGCCGCTGGGCAAGGAGCCCGATCAGATCGGCAACCGCGCGAACGCCAACGCCGGCAAGCCGCTGGTGATGAAGCGGTCGCCGCTGCGGGTGACGGTGGAGGTCCCGGCCGAACACGTCGCCAGGCTGCGCAAGGCGGAGCTTCCGGGTGCGCCGGCGGCTGAGGCCAAGCCCTACCGCTTGACGCTGTTCGTGGTGCACCACAAGAGCGGGCGCGACTTCGGCTTCCAGCGCGAGCGCGAGGCGGGCGTGGTCGTCGGCCTGGTGCAGGACCTGCTGAAATCGGACCCGGAGGCCAACGTCGCGGTGCTGGGCGACTTCAACGCGCAGCTCAGCGAGAAGCCCATGGCGGTCTACCGCGAGGCGGGCATGGTGTCGGTCTTCGCCGATCGCTCGGCGCGCGACGCGGCGACGACCAGCCACTCGTCGGGCCGGACGATCGATCACATCCTGCTGGGGGCCAACGCGCGGGCGGAGTTCATCCCCGCATCGCGGTTCGTGCTGGGAACCATCGACCGTCCGGAAGGGGCCGACTGGCGGACCACCCCGCCACCCCCGGGGTACGCATCGGACCATTACCCGGTCGCGATCGATCTGTGGCCGCACGACAAGCCGGTGGAACCGGCGGCTCCAGCTCGGCCGGCGCCCGCGGACCGTCCCGCGACCAGGGGCGCAGCCCCCGGCAAGTGACAGGTTGTCCACGCCTCGACGGGCCCTGACGCCCGGTGGATCGGGGCTTGAGAATCGACACGAACGGCTCGGCCTTTACCGAACCGACTGCTAAACTTGTGTGAGCGTCCGGTGGTCCGTCGGGCATCGTGCCGAGGGCAGGTACGATGGTCCGGCCAGAGGTGAGGAAACTCGGATCAGGCAGGAGCAGGTCATGCGTCGAACGGCACGAGCGGGCGGGCGGCTAGGGTTCACCCTGATCGAGTTGCTGGTGGTGATCGCCATCATCGCGCTGCTGGTCAGCATCCTGCTGCCGGCACTGTCGGCGGCGCGCGACGCGGCCCGCACGCTCAAATGCGCCGCCAACGTGCGCTCGCTCACCCAGGCGCACGCGTCCTACTCCACCGACAACAAGGAGTGGATCGCCGGCAGCCCTTCCACCAGCGGCTTTGACTGCCTGCCCCCCTCGGCCGGCGCCGGCGGCTACACCAAGCTGACCGCAGCGCAGTTCAACGGCGTCGCGGTGCAGACGTACGACTTCTTCGGTCCGCTGGCGTCGTCCATGGGTTACCAGGGGCCGAATGACGGAATGGCGACGCAGGGCCCCGCGGAGCGGGCGGCGCGGTTCGACTGGTATCGATCCGGGTTCGAAGGATTCCGCTGCCCGAACAACCAGATCACGGCGACGGTGTTCAACGCGGGCGGAACCCCGGTGACCGACGGCACGATGATCTCGTACAACATGTCGACGCAGATCACTTCCACCGAGAACAACCCTCCGCTCGGCACATCGCCCCGCGCACAGGATCGCCGTGGATATCGCCCGCAGCTCAACCGCCTGGGGTCGGGCGCGCTGCGCGTTTTGGTGTTCGAAGGGCACCGGTTCGCCAACGGAGGCCAGCGGCCTGACTTCGATTTCCAGCTCACCGCGAACTTCGGCGGCGCCTTCGGCGGAACCGGACCGTGGTTCAACCAGAATCAGGAACTGAACCGCTCCGCAGCCCCGGGCGAGTCCGGGCGCAGCGCGTTCCTCACCGGCGCTGCGAACGACGCCCGTCGCTGGGCATTCCGGCACGGTTCTCGCGGCAAAGGCGGCAGCGGCGAGGGCACGTTCCTGGGCAACCTCGGGTTCGCCGACGGGCATGTCGAGACCAAGGACGACGGCCAGGCCACCAACCCCGACTATTGGTTCCCGACCGGCACGCGCATCACCAGCACAACGGAGTGGTGGGAGTACACCAAGCGCACGTGGCCGAACAAGGTGGTGAACGTTTCAACCGCCGCACCGTACGTCGTTCCGTGACGCCAGCGATCCGGGAGCATGCCGAATGAGCAGACAGGGCTCGACGCTTCCGTCGCTGGTGGACGAGCGATCCGCCGCGATCGGGGGCGGTACAGGTGCAAGTCCGGGCGGCGTGAATGCCCGCAACGCTCGGAAGCAGAAGGTCATGGCGGTCGCATCGGTTGCGGTCCTGCTGCTGTCGGGCGGGATCATCTA
The DNA here is from genome assembly GCA_026126345.1 of Phycisphaeraceae bacterium. Classification (GTDB taxonomy): domain Bacteria; phylum Planctomycetota; class Phycisphaerae; order Phycisphaerales; family UBA1924; genus JAHCJH01. The sequence continues at coordinate 2,453 of JAHCJH010000208.1, forward strand.
CTGGCAGTTGTTCACGGGGCCTCCGAGCGCCGCCGCCGAAACCCGCCAGCGGGACCTCATCGACGCCAAGACCGGCAAGCAGTACCTGAAATTCAAGATCCCACCGAATTCTCGCTTCCCGTACACGAACCCGGACACGGGCGAGGCCACGCTGTACCCGGCCGAACTGTGCTTCTGGACACGAGACGGAAAGGCCAAGCTCCCGCCCACGTACGTGCTGCTCAATGAGTACGCCGGCCGGCCCGGTGACACCATCTGCCCGGATTGCGGGCGCAAGGTCGTGCCGCACAATCCCATGCCGCCCCCTTCGGTGATGTCTCAGTTGAACGCCGGCGGTGAATGAACTCCGCGTGTTCGCGGGCGCGCCGCGGGGCGTTGTCCCGTCGGCTCGCCCGCTACTGT
>JAHCJH010000209.1 GCA_026126345.1 Phycisphaeraceae bacterium
CGATCATGGCTGAGCCGTATCGCTTCCAGCGGTTCCGCTGTTTCTTCGGCCTTGCCTCGGATTGTCAGGCCACCACCAACTGGCAGCTCGACCAGGCCACCAAAGGGTTTGCCTCGGGCCGGTTCTTCGGCACAGGGTTCGGCGAAGGCCAGCTCAAGCTCAACTATCTGCCCTATGCACCCTCAGACTTCCTCTTCAGCACCGTCGGCGAGGAGTGGGGCTTTCTGGGGGTGACGTTCGTGGTGGCGCTGTTCGGCCTCTTCTGCTGGCTCGGGCTTCGGATTGCCCGAACGGCGCCGGATCCGTTTGGACGCTACCTGGCGGGAGGGCTGACCGCATCCGTTGGGATTACCGCTCTGATGCACATGGCGGTCAACATGGGGTTGATGCCCACGACCGGGCTGGTGCTGCCGTTCATGTCGGCGGGTCGGTCGAACCTCTGGGTCACACTGCTGGGGGTTGGCGTGGTCATGAGTGTCGGCCGGATGCGCGGCCGCGCCGTGCCTCCGTGAGCGGGCCCCTCACGGTCCTGGTGGCCGGGGGCGGTACCGGGGGGCACCTGATGCCTGCATTGGCCATTGCCGACGCGCTCCGGACGCGTCATCCCGAGTGGCGGATCGTCATGGTCGGCGCCACGCGAGGCGTCGAGTCGCATTTGCTCCCGGCCAGGGACTATCCCTTCCACCTGCTGCCGTTCGAGCCGATCTACCGGCGGCAATGGTGGAAGAACTACCGCTGGCCCTGGCTCGCGTTACGCTTGCTCGGCATGATTCGGCGCTTGCTGGATCAGGAACGGCCGGCGCTGGTGGTCGGCACCGGTGGCTACGCCTCGGGGCCGTTGCTCTGGGCGGCGGCTCGCCGCGGGATTCCGACTGCCATCCTCGATCAGGACGCCTATCCCGGGTTGGCCACCCGATGGCTCGCGCCACGGGTGCGGGAGGTCTACCTCGGCGCGCCCGAGGCGGTTCCGCATCTGCGCCCGGGGCGCTCGACCGAGGTGGTGGTGACGGGCAGCCCGATTGCGCCTCCCAGCCCCGAGCGGCGGGCGGCGGCACGCGCCGGTTTTGGCCTGCAGGACGACCGGCCGGTGCTGCTCGTGATTGGCGGGAGCCAAGGTGCGGTGGCAATCAACGAGCTGATGGCGGGCTGGATCGGCGAGGACGGTCTGACCGACCTGAACCTGATCTGGGCTACCGGACGAGGCAGCTACGCCCGATACCGGAACCTCGATGCCCGGCCGGGCCGTCGGGTGGTCGATTTCCTGGACCCGATTGCCGATGCCTACGCCGTCGCCGATCTGGTGGTGGGCCGGGCCGGGATGACCACCATCGCCGAGCTGTGTGCCTGGGGGCTGCCGTCCATCCTGATACCGCTGCCGACCGCGGCGGCCGATCACCAGACCAAGAACGCCGAGGCGCTGGAGCGGGCGGGGGCGGCCGTGCTCCGCCGTCAGGCCGATCTCACGCCGCGCCAGCTGGGGGAGGCCGTGCGTCACCTTCTGGCCGATCCGGTTCGACTGGGGGCTATGCGTGCCGCCGCCCTGGCACGCGGAAAACCGGGGGCTGTGACCCAAATCGTGGCACGGCTCGAGCGGTTGGTCGGGTAGCCGCCGCCGCGGGTTCGGCACCGGCGGAGTGCAGGGACTCCGTCTTTCTCAACTCTCGACAGCATTTTAGATTAGCCCGACACGGATGAACCTGTTTCTCCAGTCGGATTCGCGCCCGCTGCACTTCGTCGGCATCGGCGGCGCCGGAATGAGTGCGCTGGCCATGGTCGCGCTTCGTCGCGGCGTGCGGGTCACCGGTACCGACGCGGACATCTCGGGCAGCACCGATCTCGTGAAGGCTGGAGCGGTCGTTGCCGAGGGTAGTTCGCCGCTCCTGGTGGGCGAGGCCGGGGCGGTGGTGGCCAGTGCGGCGATCCCGCCGGGGCACCCGGACCTCGTCGAGGCAGCGCGGCTGGGGCTCCCGATCGTGCCCAGGAAGCAGGCGCTAGCCGGGCTGGTGGCGGGCGCCACGGTCGTGGCCGTTGCCGGTACGCACGGCAAGACGACCACCACCGTGATGACCACCGAGGCGCTGATCGGCGCGGGCCGCGATCCGACCGGCCTCGCGGGCGGGCGGGTGGCGTCCTGGGGTGGCAACGCCCGAATGGGTGGCACGGCGCTGTTCGTGGTCGAGGCGGACGAGTACGACCAGGCGTTTCTGACGCTGACGCCGACGGTGGCCATCATCAACAACGTCGAACCGGATCACCTCGAGTGCTACGGTTCGGTCGAGGCGATGGAAGCGGCCTATTTCCAGTTTGCGCAGCCGGCAGAGCGGGTCCTGGTCGGTACGGACGGCGCCGGACCGGATCGGGTGGCGGCGGCCATCGGCAGCCGGGTCTGGCGGTTCGGGCCGGGCGCCCCGGATCTGGGGCTCGAGGCGGTGCAGCTCAGCGAGCGGGGCAGTCGGGCGACCGTGCGCTTTCCCGACGGGTCGGCGGTGCCGCTGGCGTTGCAGGTGCCGGGGCTGCACAACCTGCGTAACGGCCTGGCGGCACTCGGCGCCGCATATGCGCTCGGGGCGGATGTCTCGGGCGCGGCGACCGCTCTCGCGGCGTATGCCGGCGTCGGGCGGCGGTTCGAGCGGGTGGGCGAGGCGGGTGGCGTGGCGATCGTCGACGACTATGCGCACCATCCGACCGAGCTGGCGGCGACGCTCGCTGCGGCGCGGCAGGCCTATCCCGGGCGGCGCCTGGTGGCGGTCTTCCAGCCGCATCTCTACAGTCGGACTGCGCTGCACGCGGAGGCCATGGGACAGGCGGTTGCTGCGGCGGACCTTGCGGTGGTCACCGACGTGTACGG
>JAHCJH010000021.1 GCA_026126345.1 Phycisphaeraceae bacterium
GGCCTCGGCGGCCCAGGTCGCCATGCGGCCGTCGGCGGGGGGCGAGGCCAGCAGCGGCGTGACGCCGCGGAGCAGCGCCATGCGCCGGGTCTGGCGCGGGTCGCTGGAGAACGCGACGATGGGGATTTCGAAGCCTGTCTGGCTGAGCTGGCGTGCGGCGCCGCCGCCGCGCTGCGACCAGCAGACGACCGCCGCGGCCTCGATGTCGCGGGCGATGTGCCAGGCGCCGTCGGCGATGGCGGCGGTGCGGAAGCCGGTTTCGACGACCTTGGCGGGCGGGGTGGGGGCGTTGGCCCAGGTGGGGATCATGGCCTCCGCGGAGTCGATGATGCGGCGCATGGTCTCGACGACGAGGGCGGGGTGTTTGCCGACGGCGGTCTCACCGGAGAGCATGACGGCGTCGGCGCCGTCGAGCACGGCGTTGGCGACGTCGCTGGCCTCGGCGCGCGTGGGCGTGGGGTTGTGGATCATCGTCTCGAGCATCTGCGTGGCGACGATGCAGGTCTTGCCCAGGGCGCCGGCGGCGGCGATGAGGCGTTTCTGGACGGCGGGCACGGCCGAGAGGTCCATCTCGACGCCGAGATCGCCGCGGGCGACCATGACGGCGTCGGCGGCGCGGATGATCTCGTCCATGCGTTCGACGGCCTGGGGCTTTTCGATCTTGGCGACGACCGGGATGGTCGAAGCGCTTTCGTCGCCGGTGGCGCGGGGGGGGTGGGGCTCGGCGGGGCAGAGGCCGGCCAGGAGGCGTTTGAGCTGGAGGACTTCTTCCGCGGTGCGGACGAAGCTCATGGCCAGGAAATCGACCTGAGCGCCGACGGCCCACTCGACGCAGCGCACGTCGCGCTCGGTGAGCGCCGCGACGTTGAGGTCGCTCTGCGGCAGGTTGATGCCCTTGCCGCTGGTGACCAGCCCACCGACGACGACGCGGCAGCGCAGCACACGGGGATCGTCGGACTTGGCGCGGTCGACGGCCAGCAGGCGGATGAGCCCATCGTTGATGAGCACCTTCTGGCCGGGGCGCACATCCTGGCCGATGCGTTCGAAGGTGCAGCCGAAGGTGGCGACCTTGCGCACGACCGAGGCGGCGGCGGCCTGGGGATCGATCACGACGTCCTGACCGGCTTCGAGTTCGATGCCGGGGTCGGGCACGGCGCCGATGCGGATCTTGGGCCCGGGCAGGTCGCCCAGGATGGCCACGGGCTGGCCGAGGCGGGCCGACTCGGCGCGGATGGCCGCGACGCGGGGCGATTGCGCGGCCAGTTCGCCGTGAGAGAGGTTGAGACGGAAGACGCTGACGCCGGCCTCGATGAGCCGGGCGATCATCGCCGGCGACTCGCTGGCGGGGCCGACGGTCGCGACGATCTTGGTGCGGGTGCGTGTGGTGGGCATGGCCGGGCGTCCGGGGGCGATGGTACCGGGCGCGGGCCGAGTGGCGGGTGATCGGGCGGCGGTGGGGGGCGCGGCAGTGAGACGGCGCCCGCGGCCGGCGTGGCGGGCGGGAAGGAGCGGCCGTCGCGGCGGCCGAGAACCAGGAGAAAAAGCTGGGGAACTAGGATTTGAACCTAGACTAACTGAGTCAGAGTCAGTTGTGCTACCGTTACACTATTCCCCAGTAACGGGCGGATCGGGCGTGTGGTTGGCACGGCCGGCCGCGGCGAATCGGCGGGAGTTTAGGCCCACACATGGCGGTGAGTCTCGGCGCGTCGCTCGCGTCGCGGCGGCGGTCGTTACGGCTTTTCGGGTTGGCGCGCCGGGGTGGTGGCCGGATCGGCAGGGGCGGGCTTGGGGAGCGGGGGCGGGGCGGTGGTGGTCGGGGTGGGCGGGGCGGGGTCGGCGGGGGGCTTACCCATCTCGACTTCACCGGGTGGCGGGGCCTTGGGCTCGGCGTACTTGTCCATGTCCTCGACCAGCCGGCCGGAGCGGCGCTCCAGGTCCTGACGCGCCGCGGGCTGGGGCTTCTTCTCGCACGCCGCCAGCAGGGCACAGGCCGCCAGGCCACCCATCGCCAGAATCGCCGCCCGCCTGTGGATCGTGTTCATGGCGGAACGATAGCGGTCGGCGCAGCGCGGCGCGGTGGGGTGGGGCGCGTTTGGTGGCGGCCAGGTCGCTAGGCTCCGGTATGCGAGCGGCGGCGATGGCGTTGGTGATCCTGATGGTGGCGGGCGCGGCGGGCATGGGCCTGGCGGGGGAGCCGCCCGCGCCGGCTCCGGCGGCTTCGGCGCCGCCCGCGGCGGCACGGCCGCCGTCAGCGCCCGCGCCGGCCGCGGAGCTGCTGAAGATCCTGCTCGACGAACACTACGAGCAGTTCCTGCGGGAGTCGCCGACGACCGCGAGCATGCGCGGCGACAACCGGTACAACGATCGGCTCGCGGACGTGAGCCCCGAGGCGATCGCCCGCTCGCGTCAGCAGCACCGCGAGCGGCTGGAGCGGCTGGAGGGGATCGACCCTGCGGCGCTCGACGCCGAGCAGCGGCTCAACGCGGACCTGCTGCGGCTGGAGTTGGAGCTGTCGCTGGAAGGGGCGCGGTACTTCCCGGAGCAGTTGCCGATCGACGACCGCGAGGGCCCGGCGATCAGCCTGCCGCAACTGGCCGACAGCCTGCGTTTCGGCATGGAGAAGGACTACGCCGACTACGCGGCGCGGTTGGAGGCGATCCCGCGCCTGCTGGACCAGTACACGGCGCAGATGACGGCGGGTATGGCGGCGGGGCGGGTGCCGCCGCGGATCGCGGTGGCGCGCACGGCCGAGCAGGCGCTGAGCCTGGCGCGGGCGGAGGTGGTGTCGGACCCGACGGCGAGCCCGTTCTACCGGCCGTACCTGGGGCTGGCGGCGGAGAACCCGCACGCGGCGCGGGCGCGCAAGGCGATTGCTGAGCGCGTGGCGCCGGCGTTCGGGCGATTCGGGGAGTTTCTGCGTGACCGGTACATCCCGGCGTGCCGGGAGAGCATCGCGGCGTCGGACGGCGCGGACGGACGGGCCGGGTACGACTTTCAACTGCGGCGGATGACGACGACGCGCCTGACGGCCGACGAGATCCACCGCATCGGGCTGGACGAGGTGGCGCGGATCCGGGCGGAGATGTTCCGGGTGATCGCGCGGACCGATTTCCCGGACAAGGACCGCCTGAGCGGCGAAGAGCTGTTCCGCGCCTTCGTGACGTACCTGCGGACCGACCCGCGGTTCTACTGGACCGACGAAAAGGATCAGATCCGGGCGTACCGCGACATCGCCAAGCGGATCGACGCGGAGCTGCCGGGGCTGTTCGGCCTCCTGCCGCGGGGGCAGTACGGGGTTCGGCCGATCCCGCGGTTCGCGGCCGAGAGCGCGCCCAACGCGTACTACTACCCGGGGTCGGTGCGGTCGGGGGTGCCTGGGTTCTTCGTGGTGAACACGTACCGGCTGGACCAGAGGCCGAAGTACGAGATGATCGCGCTGTGCCTGCACGAGGCTGTGCCGGGGCATCACTTGCAGTTCGCGCTGACGGACGAAATGGAAGGCGTGCACCCGATGCGGTCGCTGACGTACCACACGGCGTTCATCGAGGGGTGGGCGCTGTACGCCGAGCGGCTGGGGCTGGAGATGGCTGGGGCGGCGCGCCGGCTGGAATCGGCCGGCGGCGACGGGGGCACGGGCCTGTACGCGGACCCGTACGACGACTTCGGGCGGCTGACGTACGAGATGTGGCGTGCGACGCGCCTGGTGGTGGACACGGGCATCCACGCCAAGGGGTGGACGCGTCTGGCGGCCATCGACTTCATGCTGGCCAACACGGCGCTGAGCCCGCTGAACATCGAGCGCGAGGTGGACCGCTACATCGCCTGGCCGGGGCAGGCGACGGCGTACAAGATCGGCGAGCTGCGGATCCGCGCGCTGCGCGCGGCGGCGGAGCGGGCGCTGGGCGAGCGCTTCGACCTGCGGGCGTTCCACGATGTGGTGCTTTCGGCCGGGGCGATCCCGCTGGACACGCTGCAGGCGCGGGTGGAGCGCTGGGTCGAAGCGGTCAAGGCGAAATGAGGGGGCTGCGCCGGCGCGGGCCGGGGGTCACGACGCCTGGCGGATCGGCGTGGCGCGCCCGTAGCCGGAACGGCCGGGCGTGTTGTGCGGCGACGGCGGCGTGGCGCCGGGAGTCGCGGCGGGCGTGGGCTGCGGGGCGCGGGGGGCGACGGGCTGCTGCACAGCGCCGGGCGCGGGCTGGGAGCCGTGGCCGATGGTGCTGTGCAGGCCGGGCTTGCCGTCGGCCTGGGTGGCAACGGGGGCCGGGGCCGGCTGGGTGCGGCCGGTGCGCAGCGTGTCGATGCGCTGGTCCAGCTTGCCCAGGATGTTCTTCACCTGATCGAAGGTCTTCTGAGAAGTGGCCATGCGTGCCTCCGTGCAACCCTGATGCCTATCGACCGACCACCCCGCCCGATTGGGCTGCGTCAAGGCCCGGGGGGAATCCGAGCGGAAGCCGTGCCGGTTGTGCGGGCTGGAGGGGGGCCGGGGGCGTCCGAGGCGGGTTATCGTGGAGCGGGGATCGGGCGCCGACGCATGCACGACACCGAAGCCGAGTTTGCGCTGGCGTTGCCTCTGGGCGGAGGGCCGGGCGGGATCGGCGATGTGCGCGACTGGCTGATCGAGTGGAAGTGGGACGGCGTGCGGGCGATGCTGCGGTGCGACGGGCGGGGCGGGGCGGCTTTATCCGGGCGCTGGGGGCCGCCGCTGGACCCGGGCGCGCCGGGCGTGCTGGAGGCGGGTGCGGCGCTGCGGCGCGCGTGCGTGATCGATGGTGAACTGGTGGCCTGGCGCGAGTCGGCGGACGGCGGCGGGCCCGAGCCGTTCCGCGTGCTGGGCGCAATGCTGGCGGCGCGGGCGCAGAACGATGCGCCGCCGGCGCAGGCGGAGCTCTTCCGCACCGATGCGCCGGTGTTCATGGCGTTCGATCTGATCGCGCTCGACGGCGATGATCTGCGCCCGCGGCCGCTGACAGAACGCCGTCGCCTGCTGGTGGAACTGGTGGGAACCGGGCGCGGCGACCTGCGGCTGAGCCCGGAACTGGCGGCGTCGGACTGGGCGGGGGTCGAGCGGCTGCGGGGCGCAGCGCAGCGAGCAGGGGTCGAGGGGCTGATGCTCAAGCGTCGCGACGGTTGCTACGAGCCGGGCCGGCCGGACGGGGCGCGGTGCGGCTGGTGGAAGTGGCGCGCGGGGCCGGGCACGATCGACGCCGTGCTGATGCGTGTCCGACCGGTGGCGGGCGGGCCGCCGGTGTGCGTGCTGGGCGTGTGGGACGGGCGGACGCCGCCGGGGCTGGTGCCGCTGGTGTCCACCTCGACGGGCCTGAGCAACGCACTGGCGGCGGAACTAGCCGCCAGGGTCGGGCCGATCGAACCCGCGTTGGTGTTCGAAATCGCCTTCGAGTCGGTGGCACGGTCGGGCCGGACTCCGGCGGGCGTGATGCTGACGCACCCGCGGATCGTCCGCATCCGCTCGGACAAGCCCGCGGCACAGGCCGACAGGCTGAGCGTGGTGCTGGCGCTGGCGGACCGGTGAGCGTCGCGCCGGACCCGAGCCCCCAACGACAAAGCCCCCGCCGGGATGGACGGGGGCCTGGTCAGCAAGCGGAGAGGGGGAGATTCGAACTCCCGATGACGCAAGCGCCATACCGGTTTTCGAGACCGGCCCATTCAGCCGCTCTGGCACCTCTCCGGGGTGTGGCGGTCAGCGGCAATGGTTGGGACCCTCGGCGCGCGAATCAATGGGCGACCGCTGGCGGCCGGGAATGTGAACGCCGTCGCGGGTTCGCTACCTTCATGGCCATGCTGACGAAGTTCACCGCCGCCGCCGGGTCCATGGTGTTGATTCTGGGTTTGGTTCCGGGCCCGTGCCGGGCGCAGCCGGGCCCGGCGGCCGGGCCGGCGCCAGCGCCCGAGGCGGCCCCGCCGAGGCCGATGGTGCTGACCGAAGGGCTGGCGATCGAGGGCGTGGCGACGGGGGGCCGGTGGGCGGCGTCGGCCGATGCGTTGCTGGCCGCGTGGATCGGCGGGGCGTTCGACCCGGCGACGGCCAGGGCGGGGGACACGATCACGCTGCCCGACGGCACAGTGCGCACGTGGAAGGCGCTGCGGGCGGCCGGCCAGGGCGTGTTCGCCCCGGCGGAGATGCGCCGCGGGTACCTGCTGGTGCGCGTCGAGAGCGAGCGGGCGCGGACCATGCTGCTGGAAGCATCGGGGCACACGATGGTGTACGTGGACGGTGCGCCGCGCGTCGGCGATCCTTACGGCAACGGCACGGTGCGGCTGCCGGTGGCGCTGCGGCAGGGGGTGAGCACGCTGCTGTTCGCGCCGGCGGGGCGCGGGAACCTCACGGCGCGGCTGGTGCCGCTGCCGGAGTTCGGCGGTCCCGCGTACTTCCTGCCCGGTGACGACACGCTGCCCGACGTTCTGGGCGTGGGGGGCGGGACGGTGACGCTGGCGACGCTGGTGATGAACACGTCGGACCGGCCGATCGCCGTGGTCGTCGAGTCGAGCGGCCCGGAGCAGGGGGCGCCGATCCGGGGCGAGCCGGTGACGGTGCCGCCGCTGTCGGTGCGGAAGGTGGCGGTGACGGCGGCGCCCGGCGTGTCGGCCGAGCCGGCGGCGCGGAAGATCGAACTGCGGGCGTTCGCGGGTCCGGTGGGCGGTCAAGCGGCGGCCGCTCCGAGCGACACCGCCACGCTGACGCTGCGCAGCCGCGACGAGTACACCCAGCCCCACAAGCGGACGTTCGTGAGCGGGATCGACGGCAGCGTGCAGTACTACGCGGTGCGGCCGGGGCCGCGCCGGCCGGTGTCGCGCAGCGAGCGGCAGCCGTCGCTGCCGCTGATTGTGTCGCTGCACGGCGCGAGCGTGGAGGCGATCGGCCAGGCCGAGGCGTACGGGCCGGCGGGCTTCGCGGACATCGTCTGCCCGACGAACCGCCGGCCGTTCGGGTTCGACTGGGAAGACTGGGGGCGGCTGGACGCGTACGAGGTGATCCGGGACTTTGAGCGCCACGGCTTCGCGGCCCCGCAGCCGGAGCGGGTGTACCTGACGGGGCACTCCATGGGCGGGCACGGCACGTGGCAACTGGGCGTGCTCGACCCGGGCCGGTGGGCGGGCATCGGCCCCAGCGCGGGGTGGGCGTCGTTCTCGACCTACACCGGCGCGGGGCAGACCGACCCCATGGGCGAGACCTGGGGCCCGATCTTCCGGCGCGCGGGCGCCAGCAGCGACACGCTGGCGCTGATCTCCAACCTCGCCGACGTGCCGGTGTACATCCTGCACGGGCAGAAGGACGACAACGTGCCACTGAGCGAGGCCCGCCGCATGGCCGAGGCGCTCAAGCCGTTCCACGCCGACTGGCGGATCTTCGAGCAGCCCGACGCCGGCCACTGGTGGGACCAGGGCCAGTTCGGGCCCGAGCCGGGCGCGGCGTGCGTGGACTGGCCGCCGATGATGGACCTGTTCCGCGCCCGCCGCAACGAACCGCCGGCGACGCTGACCTTCGCGACGGTCAACCCGGCGATCGCAAGCCGACGGCACTGGGCCGTGATCGAGCAGCAGTTCGCGCCCGGCGTGGTGTCGAGCGTTTCGCTGACGCGCCTGGCGGCGTCCGGCCGCGTGAGCGGCACGACCGCGAACGTGTCGGCCCTGACGCTGGAGTTTCCCGGGCGGGCCGAGCCTGTGCGCGTCGAGATCGACGGCACGACGCTCGAAGGGCTGACGCTCTCGGACGGCGCGGTCACGCTGCGCCGGGCCGCGGCCGACGGGCCCTGGAGCGCCGGCCCGCGCCCCGGCCCCGGCGAGAAGAACCCCGGCCGCTCCGGGCCGTTCAAGCACGCGTTCAACCAGCGGTTCATCCTGGTGTACGGCACCGGCGGCGGGCCTGAGACGCAGGCCTGGATGCTCGCCAAGGCCCGCTTCGACGCCGAGCAGTGGTGGTACCGCGGCAACGGTTCGTGCGACGTGATGAGCGATGCGCAGTACATGCTCTCGCGCCCCGAAGGACGCAGCGTGATCCTGTACGGCAACGCCGACAGCAACACCGCCTGGGCCGCGCTGATGGCCGATTCGCCCGTGCAGGTGCGCGACGGGGGCGTGTCGATCGGCGAGCGTTTGATCACCGGCAACGACCTGGCGTGCCTGGTCTGTCGCCCGCACCCCGCGTCGCCCGATGCGATGGTGGCGCTGGTCGGCGGAACGGGCCCGGCGGGCATGCGTTTGACCGAGCGGCTGCCGTACTTTTCGTCGGGCGTGGCGTACCCGGACCTGACGGTGCTGGGCCCGGGCGTGCTGGCGTCCCCGGCCGGCGGCGTCCGGGCCGCGGGGTTTTTCGGGGCCGATTGGTCGCTCCGCGGCGCGGAGATCACGATCGCGCCGTGACCGTCACGGGCGGAAGCACTCTTGCACGGCGCGGCACCCATGAGTCTGCTGGCGAACCTGGCCCGCCGAGCGGCGGAATCACTGGCCGACGCGACCGAGGGTCGCGAGGATCGGTGCGCCCCGGGCGTGCTGGCCGAGGGCACGCGCCGGTACGGGCTGCACGCGCGCACCTCGCTGGGCCTGACGTTGGCGGTGGGGGACAAATCGGTGTGGCTCGGGCCCAACGACGCGGCGGCGGCCTACCAGGTCCGCGGCGACCTGATGGTGATGCTGCACGACCCGGCGTGCCCCGAAGGATCGCTCGGGCCGACGCTCCACGCCATCGAGGCGTTCGCGCTGGGGCGCGGGCTGCGGCCGGTGTGGTACCTCTGCGGCGGCGGTGTGCGGGCGGCGCTCAACGAGCTGGGCTACTCGTCGTTTCACATGGGGGCCGAGGCGGTGGTGGACCTGCGCGCGTTCGACCTGGATTCGCCCGCGCTGTCGTACCTGCGCCGCGCGGCGCGGCACGCCGCGGCTCGCGGGATCCGCACGGAGGTCACGCGGCCGCCGCTGGCGCGCGCGGTGCTCGCAGAAGCGGCGGCGCTCAACGATCGCTGGCTGGCGGCCAAGGGCGTAGGCGAGCTGCGGTTCAGCCAGGGGCACCCCTCGGCGGCGTATCTCAACGCGTTCCCGCTGTGCGTGGCGCGCGACGCGGCGGGGCGGATGGTGGGGTTCTGCAATCTGCTGTGCGCGGGGCGCTGTCCGGAGGTAATGGTGGATCTGGCTCGGGCGGACCGCGGCGTGGCCTGGAGCCTGGCGCACGCGGTATGGGTCGAAAGCGCGCTGTGGGCCCAGCGCCAGGGCTTCCGGCGGTTCAACATGGGCATGGCGCCGCTGCACGGGGTGGGCGCGGGGGCAGATGCAACGTGGGTCGAGCGCGTCGCCCGGCGGTACGCCGCGGCGGGCGAAGGCCCCATCGGCGAGCGCGGCCTTGCGCAGTTCAAGGGCATGTACCGCCCCGAATGGGAGGCCCGCTACCTGTGCTGGCGCGGCCGGTGGCGGCTGCCGTGGATCTTCTGGCAGACGACGTCCTTGGTCCTGGCCATGAGCCAGGCGGATCGCCAACGGATCGCGGTCGGGCGCCGGTCGCTGGACGCTGCGGACTGAAGCCTGACCGCACAGCGTGCGAACAGCGGCGGGCCGTTGCGTGCGACCGATGGGCGCGGTAGGGTGCCCGGGTTGCCGGGCCTTCCTCCGGCACGCTCTGGGAGTCCGCACATGAAATCCGATCGTTCTGCGGTTCGCGCGTGGCGTTGCACTGTTGTTTCCGCGGCGGCCCTGGCGGTGACGGCTGGAACGATGGCCTGGGCGCAGCCGACGCCGACGCCGACCCCGGCGCCGCGTCCGCAACCGCTGCCCAAGGCGCCGCCCACGCTGCCGCGCCCGGTCGAGGGAATCGTCCGTCCGCCGGCGGTGTCGGTCGGCTCGGAGACGATCGTGATGATCCGGCCGGCGCCCGCGGGCGCCAAGGGCAAGCCCATCGGCAAGGAGGATCTGCTGAAGATCGTCAAGCGGCCTGGCGTGCGCATCGTGACCGAGGCGGGCATGGCCAAGATGAAGGCCAACTCGGACCGCACGCGCGCGGCGGTGCGCGACGAGTTCGCCAAGGCGGCCAAGAGCAACGCGGACCTGTTCGAGGCGCTGACCGACGAGGCCAAGATCGGGCCGACGCCGACGATGAGAGACGCCAAGGGGCGCTCGATCGCCCTGTTGAACGCCGACGGGCAGATGCGCGACATCCTGGTGTCGCGCCTGAAGATGCAGGACGCCAAGTCCCGCGCCGATGCGTACCGGGCGATGCACAAGGCCGCGTCGGCGGCGGCCAGGGCCGACGCGGCCCTGGGCGCGGCGCTGGCGAAGCTGCCCAACCCCGAGCAGGTGGCCGGCCAGGGCCTGGGGAAGATCAACGACGCGATCGCCGAGCTGTGCAAGGCCTGGGGTGACCTGTTCAAGCCCAAGTTGGGCGCCGGCAAGCCGCGCGACTGCGGTCAGGAAGAGGGCGCCGGCTACGGCGGCGACATGACCGACGGTTCGGCCCGCACGCCCAATCCCAACGGCCTGTTGGCCCGGGCGAACTGGCCCCTGAAGAACTTCACGACCTGCGTGCGCGACCAGGCGGCGCGCGGCTCGTGCGTGGCGTTCTGTCTGACGGGCGCGGCCGAGGCCCGGCTGGCGTTCGAGCACAACCGCTTCGTGAACCTGTCTGAGCAGGACCTGTACAAGCACATGAAGCTGGACTGGATGTGGCCCGACTACTGCGACGATGGCTACTCGTCGGAGTGGAGCATCCTGGCCCAGATGCTCACGGGCTATCGCTTCCCGTTCGAGAAGGACTGGGATTACAACCCGTCGCTGAACCGCACCACCGACGGTCCGGGGTGCTGGACGCGCTCGTGCGAGGCGTACAACGGCGGACCGTGCTCGGACACGAACCACCAGGCTGCGTACGTCTGCCACACCGCGGACGTCAAGGTGGTGAAGGAAGTGGTTCAGGAAGTCTGCGAGTTCGTCGAGACGATCCCTGTGATCGGCGGCTTCCTGGGCGAGTGGGTGTGCGAGCCGGTGACGAAGCTGGTCGACGCCGTTGAGCAGGTCGAGGTCTGCGTCTACGAGGCCAACATCCCCCGCTCGACCAACGTCCGCATCACCGGCGCCATGCCGGTGTACAACTCGCTGGTCGGCGCCGACTTCGCTCTGGCCAAGTTCTGGCTCTCCAATGGAGCGCCCCTGAGCCTGGGCATCGGCACCCCGCCGTCGTTCGACGCCGCCACCGAGAACGGCGGCTTCGTCCGCCTGCCCGGCGGCAAGGAAAAGAGCCGCGGCGGACACTGCGTGCTGGTGACCGGGTACGTGGACAACAAGGACCTGCCCCGGGAAGTCGCCCCCGGCGCCGGCGGCGGCTACCTGATCATCAAGAACTCCTGGGGCACCGGTTTCGGCGACGCCGGCTACGCCTACCTGTCGTACGACTGGGTGCGCAAGTGGGGCCGGACCATGAACGCGATCACCGACGTGTCGCAGTGAGCCCGGCGCGGGCCGGGGCGTTGCAACGCCGGCGTGAAAGTCAACGCGGCGGCAATCTCGCGGGAGATTGCCGCCGCGGGTTCGTTCCGACGGGTTCGGCGCGGCGAGCGCCGAAGGCTGGGCTTACTTCTTCTCTTCCTTGACCTCGAACTCGGCGTCGATGACGTCGTCCTTGGGCGCGCCGCCGCCGGGTTTGGCCTCGGCCTGGGCGCCCGGGGCGGCCTTGGCCTGGGCCTCGTAGATGGCCTTGCCGAGCTCCATGCGGGCGGCCTCGAGCTCCTTGAGCGTGCGCTCGACAGCCTGGCCGTCGTCGCCCTTGATGGCGTTCTCCAGGGCCGACACGGCCGACTCGATCTTGCCGCGGGTCTCGGGCGAAACCTTGCCGCCGTGCTCCTCGAGTTCGCGCTTGGTCTGGAGGGCGGCGGCGTCGGCGCGGTTCTTCAGGTCGACCAGCTCGCGGCGCTTCTTGTCCTCGGCGGCGTGCTGCTCGGCGTCGCGCTTCATGCGCTCGATCTCGTTCTTATCCAGGCCGCCGGAGTTGGTGATCTTGATGTCCGCCTTCTTGCCGGTGGCCTTGTCGGTGGCGGTGACGGTGAGGATGCCGTTGGCGTCGATGGAGAACTCGACCTCGATCTGGGGCACGCCGCGGGGGGCCGGGGCGATGCCGGTGAGGTCGAAGTTGCCCAGCGTGCGGTTGTCCTTGGCGAACTCGCGCTCGCCCTGCAGCACGTGGATGGTGACGCTGGTCTGGCTGTCGGCCGCGGTGGAGAAGGTCTCCTTCTTGCTGGCCGGGATGGTGGTGTTGCGCTCGATGAGCTTGGTCATCACGCCGCCGAGCGTTTCCACGCCGAGCGACAGGGGGGTGACGTCGAGCAGGAGGATGTTCTTGACGTCGCCCTTGAGCACGCCGCCCTGGATGGCGGCGCCGATGGCGACGACCTCGTCGGGGTTGACGGACTTGTTGGGCTCCTTGCCGAAGATCTCGCGGGCGATCTGCTGGGCCTTGGGCATGCGCGTCGAGCCGCCGACCAGGACGACCTCGTCGATCTTCGACGCGTCGAGCTTCGCGTCCTTGAGCGCCTGCACGCAGGGCGCCCGGAGCCGGTCGAACAGGTCGGCCGTGAGCGACTCGAACTTCGAGCGCGTCACCGACACCTGCAGGTGCTTCGGCCCGTTCTGGTCCGCCGTGATGAACGGCAGGTTGATCGTCGTCTCCTGCATGGTGGAGAGCTCGATCTTGGCCTTCTCCGCCGCCTCCTTGAGCCGCTGCAGGGCCATCGGGTCCTTCTTCAGGTCGATGCCCTCCTTCTTGCGGAACTCCTCGGCCAGGAAGTCGATCAGCCGCTGGTCCCAGTCGTCGCCGCCCAGGTGCGTGTCGCCGTTGGTCGCCAGCACCTCGAACACCCCGTCGCCGATGTCCAGGATCGACACGTCGAACGTGCCGCCGCCCAGGTCGAAGACCGCGATCTTCTCGTTCTTCTTCTTGTCCAGGCCGTACGCCAGGGCCGCGGCGGTCGGCTCGTTGATGATCCGCTCGACCTTGAGGCCGGCGATCTCGCCGGCGTCCTTGGTCGCCTGGCGCTGGGCGTCGTTGAAGTAGGCCGGCACCGTGATGACGGCGCGATCGACCTTCTCGCCCAGGTAGTCCTCGGCGGTCTTCTTGAGATCCTGCAGGATGAACGCGGAGATCTGCTGGGGCGTGAACTCGCCCTGGTTGACCTTGACCTTCACGAACTCATCGCCGGTGCCGACGATCGTGTACGGCACCTTGGAGGCCTCGTTGCCCGCCTTGCCGTACCCGGTGTCCGAGCCGCTGGAGACCTCGGCCAGGCGACGGCCCATGAACCGCTTGATGGAGTAGATGGTGTTGCGCGGGTTGGTCACCTGCTGGTGCTTGGCGGGCTGGCCCACCAGGCGCTCGCCCTTGTCGGTGAACGCGACCACCGAAGGGGTGATGCGGGAGCCGGACGTGTTGATCAGCACCTTGGGCTGGCCGCCTTCCATGATGGAGACGACCGAGTTGGTGGTGCCGAGGTCGATGCCGATGATCTTGGACATGGGTTGCTCCTGACCGGCGGGGGGCGGTCTCGCCCCGGTTCGTCGGGCGTCCGGGCGGCCGGGCCGCTCGATCACGCCGCAGAGACTCTGGGCAAGGCCGGTGCCAGCCACGCAAACGGGAATGGGCCGATTTCGGGTCGGCGGCCAAGGGCGTCCCGGCCTGGCGGCCGTCGGCCGGCCGCGCCGCGGCGTGCCGGAGGGGGCCGGACGGTCACCCCGGCCTGCCGAAACGGCAGGGGGCGGCGAAGTCCGTTCTGGTGGCGTTCGCGGGCGACCGGAGCCCGGCTCCGAGTCGGCCGGCGTTGGTTCACCCGTTCCAGCGGCGCTCGGCCGGGCCGGTGTAGATGCTCAGCGGCCGGATCAGTCGGTTGTCGGCGTGCTGCTCCATGATGTGGGCGCACCAGCCGGTGATCCGCGCGGCGACGAAGATGGGCGTGTACTGCGGCACCGGGATTCCCATCACGAAGTACGTCATGCCGCAGGGGAAGTCCACGTTGGGGTGGATGTTCTTCTTGGTGAGCATGATCTTCTGCACCTGCTCGCCCAGATCGAACCAGCGCGTCGCCGCCAGGCCGCCGGGCGTGCCGCCGAGGCGCGAGGCCAGGTTGCGGCCCAGGGTGTGCAGGATGCCGGCGCGGTGGTCGCCGTTCTTGTAGACGCGGTGGCCGAAGCCCATGAGCTTGCGCTTGCTGGCGAAGGCCTGCTCCATCCAGGCGTCCACCTTGGGCGTGCCGATGCCGGCCTCACCGACGGACGCGAAGATCTCCTTGAGCATCTCCATCGCCATCTCGTTGGCGCCGCCGTGCAGCGGGCCCTTGAGGGCCGCGATGCCCCCGCAGACCGCCCCGTGCAAGTCCGACAGCGTGCCGGCGATGACGCGGCACGTGAAGGTGCTGGCGTTGAACTCGTGCTCGGCGTAGAGGATGAGCGAGACGTCGATCACGCGGGCCTCTTCGGTCGTGGGCCGGCGACCGGTCATCATGTACAGCAGGTTGGCGGCGTGGTCGAGCGCGGCGTCGGGCTGCACGAACGCCCGGCCGTCGATCGCGTTCTGCATGTGCCCGATGATGGTCGGGATGCGGGCCAGAAGACGCTTGCTCTTGCGCAGGTTGGCCGCGGCGGAGTTGTCCTGGCAATCGGGGTCCTGATGGCCCAACAGGCCGACGGCGGTGCGGAGCACGTCCATGGGGACGGCGGTGCCCGCCTTGAGCTGCGGCGCGGCGTCGGTGAGGAACTTCGCCACAGAAGCGGGGATCGCCCGCTCGGCCACGATTTCCTTCTTGAACCTGGCCAGCTCATCGGCCGAGGGCTTGTGGCCTTCCAGCAGCAGGAAGGCGACCTGCTCGAAGGTGGCGTGGGCCGCCAGGTCGTGGATCTCGTACCCGCGGTAGATGAGCTTGTCCTGCTCGATGGAGCAGACGGACGTCTGCCCGCCGATCACGCCCTCCAGGCCGCGGGCGAAGGCGGCGGCGGCGTCGGACTTGGCGGCGGACGTGGGCTTGGCGGCGGGTGCGGCGGCGGACATGTGGCGCTCCGATTCGGGGTGAGGGCAAGTCTAGCGCGGGGGGCCGGGTGATCGGGAATTCTCGAGATCCCGCGGCGCGGGCCGCGGGTCACCGGCACCGGGCGGCGGACCGTGGGCGCGCGGGGGGGCAGGGGGGTTTGGGCCGGTGGGGGCGGGGGGCAGGAGCCCGGGTGCTATGCTGCGGCCGTCCGGGGGCGGGCCGAACAGGAGCACGGAATGACGCAGCGGATTCTCGGCTGGGTGCTGGCGGCGACGGTGGCGGTGGCGGCGCTGGGCGCGGGCGGGTGCGATGCCGGCGGCGGCGGCTCGCCCGTGGGCACCTGGACGTTCAGCAAGGAGCGCAGCAAGGCGATGTTCGAAGCCTGGGCCAAGGGCGAGAAGAGCTTCGACACCGAAGACAAGCGCACCTCGGAGATCCAGCAGCACTCGATGATGATCGACATGATCTCCGGCGCCGGGCAGGCGCGCATCACGTTCAACGCCGACAAGACGTGCCACATGCTCGAGCCGCGGGGCACGGTCGCCGGCGGAACGTGGACCATCGAAGCCGCCACCGGTCAGGTCAAGGTCAAGACCAGCGACGGCAACGAACAGGGGGCGAAGCTGGTCGGCGGCGAGCTGGTGGTGTACGAGAAAACCTCACCGATCATCGTGTTCGTGAAGGGTGGCGAGCCGGTGGCCAAGCCCGCGGCCGCCCCCACGCCGCCCCCGGCGGGCAAGTGACGCCGGCGCCGGGCCCGGCGGGAGCAGCGGACATGAGCGAACCGACAGCCCACGGCGCGCCGCTGTCGATCGTGGCGCTCGACGACGACGCCGACTTCCGCCAGTACATCGCCTCGGTCCTCGAGAACGACGGGCACGAGGTGCGGGCCGTCGGCACGCCCGAGGAGTTCTTCGCGGCCTGCGAAGGACGCCTGCCCGACGTCGTGCTCCTGGACATCAAGATGGGCCGGCACAGCGGTGAGGACGTGCTGAAGGAACTGCGCCGGCGCTGGGCCAAGCTGTGCGTCATCGTCGTGACCGGGTACCCGACCATGGACTCCATGCGGGAGACGTTCCGGCAGGACGTCTTCGACTACCTCGCCAAGCCGTTCTCAACGGACCAGCTGCGCAAGACCCTGGCCGAGGCCGCCGCGGCGTTCGGCCTGGGCCAGCGCCCGCAGGACCGCCTGCGCGCGGAGCTCGGTCGGCAGATTCGCGTCGCGCGAACGGCGCGCGAATGGACGCTCAAGGACCTTTCGGAGGCCAGCGGCGTGTCGGTGAGTCAGTTGTCGTCGATCGAGCGCGGGGCGCACATGCCCAGCATGGAGTCGCTGGTGGACATCGCCCGGGCGCTCGAGCAGAGCCCCTCGGCGTGGCTGGCGGCGGCGGGGTTCTGAACGTTCCGGGGCCTTCGGCGGGCGAGCAAGCGCATGAACGGCCGGATCGAGCGATGGTTCACGACGCACGGCTGGAAGCCGTTCGATTTCCAGCTCCGCGCGTGGCAGGCGTACCGCGACGGCCGCAGCGGCCTGATCCACGCGCCCACGGGCATGGGCAAGACCCAGGCCGCCTGGCTCGGACCGGTGGCCGAATTTCTGGATGAGCACCCCCGGCCGGTGCCCCACCGGCGGCGGGCGGCGGCCTGCCCGCTGCGGGTGCTGTGGATCACGCCGCTGCGGGCGCTCGCAAGCGACACCACGCGGGCCCTTCGTGCGCCGGTCGAGGCGCTTGGCCTGCCGTGGACGGTCGAGCAGCGCACGGGCGACACGGGCGCAGCGCTCAAGGCGCGCCAGCGGCGGCAGTTGCCCACGGCGCTGGTCACCACCCCCGAGAGCCTCAGCCTGCTGCTGTCCTACCCCGACGGGCGCGCGGCGCTCTCGACCCTGCGCTGCGTGATCGTCGATGAGTGGCACGAGCTGATCGGCTCCAAGCGCGGCGTGCAGGTTGAATTGGCCCTGGCCCGCCTGCGCCGATGGAACCCCCACCTGCGCACCTGGGGGCTCTCGGCCACGATCGGCAACACCGAACGGGCGGCCGAAGTCCTGGTCGGGCCGGGGTTCGACCCGTCACGCCTCTGCATCGTCCGAGGCCGGGCCGACCGGCGCACGGAGTTCGTCACGCTGCTGCCCGATCAGATCGAGCGCTTCCCCTGGGCGGGGCACCTGGGCACGCGCCTGCTCGGGCAGGTGGTCGCTGCGATCGAAGGCGCCGGCACGTCGCTGCTGTTCACCAACACCCGAAGCCAGGCGGAGATCTGGTTCCGCCAGTTGACGCTGGCGCGACCCGATTGGCTGGGGCGCATCATGCTGCACCACGGGTCCCTCGATCGGGCGTTGCGCACCGAAGTCGAGAAGCGACTCGAAGCCGCCGACGGCGTGGGGCTCGACGATCCGGCGCGCCTCAAGTGCGTCGTGTGCACGTCCAGCCTCGACCTGGGCGTCGATTTCTCGCCGGTCGATCAGGTGATCCAGGTCGGCAGCCCCAAGGGCGTGGCCCGCCTGCTGCAGCGGGCCGGGCGCTCCGGTCACCGGCCCGGCGCCGTCAGCCGCCTGATCGGTGTGCCGACCCACGCGCTGGAACTGGTCGAGTTCGCCGGCGCCCGACGCGCCATCGGCCTGGGCCGGCTGGAGGACCGCGTGCCCGTGCGGCTGGCCTTCGACGTGCTCGCGCAGCACCTGGTCACCGTCGCCTGCGGCGGGGGCTTCGAGCCGGACGATCTGCTGGCCGAGGTGCGCTCCACCCACGCCTACGCCGATCTGACCGACGCGCAATGGTCCTGGGCCCTTGACTTCGTCCGTCGGGGCGGCCCGAGCCTCACGGCGTACCCGAGGCACCTGCGCGTGGCGCCCGACGACGCCTCGCCCGGCAGGCTGGTCGTCGCCGGTGCGGCGGTCGCGCGTCTGCACCGGCTGAACATCGGCACGATCACGGCCGACGTGGCGATGACCGTGTGCCTGGCCAGCGGCCGGCGCCTGGGCACGATCGAAGAGGGCTTCGTCTCCCGGCTGCGTGCCGGCGATCGGTTCGTCTTCGCCGGGCGCGTGCTCGAGCTGCTGCGCATCCGCGACAACGCCGCGATCGTCCGGCCGGCGACGCGCGCCTCCGGCGCGGTGCCCGCGTGGTCGGGCGGGCGCATGCCGCTGTCGAGCCACCTGTCCGAGCAGGTCGTCGAACTCTTCCGCCAGGCGGGCCAGGGCCGTTACGACTCGCCGGAACTCAGCGCCGCCCGCCCGCTCATCGAACTGCAGCGGGCCTGGTCGCGCCTCCCCGCCCCCGGCACGCTGCTCATCGAGACGACCACCAGCCGCCAGGGGCACCACGCGTTCGTCTATCCCTTCGCCGGAAGGCTCGTGCACGAGGCGCTGGCGGCGCTGCTGGCGCACCGCCTGACGCGCCTGCGGCCCGTGTCGGTGTCGGCCGTCTGCACCGACTACGGCGTGGAACTGCTGGGCTCCGAGCCGCCGCCGCGCGACGAGGCGATCTGGCGGGCGTTGCTGTCCACCGACGGCCTTCTGGACGACCTGCTGGCGTCGCTCAACAGCACGCAACTGGCCCGCCGCCAGTTCCGCGAGATCGCGCGGATCGCCGGCCTCCTGGTGCAGGGCTACCCCGGGCAGCGGTCCCCCGCCCGGCACCTGCAGGCCTCCAGCGAGATGTTCTTCGACGTGTTCAGTCAGTTCGACCCCGACAACCTGCTGCTGGAACAGGCCCAGCGCGAGCTGCTCGAAGGGCAGTTGGAATTCCGCCGGCTCAGCGAGACCCTCGTCCGCATCGCCGCCGAACGCATCGAGATCGTCGCCACCGCGCGCCTCACGCCCCTGGCCTTCCCCCTGTGGGCCGAGCACATCCGCAGCGTGCACGCCTCCGGCGAACCTTGGAACGACCGCATCCGCAAAATGGTCGTGCAACTGGAGACCAGCGCCCGCCGCGGCACCGACGCCCGAGCGCGAGCCGCGCAGGCGGATCGTCACGGCTCGACCTCGCGCCAGGCGCGGCCCGCGGGGGCCGCCGCCGTCGGAGCAGGCGATGCTTGACGCCACGCTCCACGGCCAGCGACTCTCGCTGCTCGCCGAGCGGGCGGCGTTCTGGCACGGCCCCAAGTGCCTGCTGGTGGCCGACCTGCACGTGGGCAAGCCCGCGGCGTACCGCGCCGGGGGCGTCGCTGTGCCCGAGTCGGCCCTGGCGGGTGACCTCGGGCGCCTGACCGGCCTGCTCCGCCTCTGGCGGCCGGCGCGCCTGGTGATCCTCGGCGACCTGCTCCACGCCGCCGCCGGCCGGACCCGCGAAACGCTGCACGCGTTCGGAGCCTGGCGGCGCGAGCACGGCGCGACGCCGATCACCCTGGTGCGCGGCAACCACGACCTGGCCGCCGGCGACCCGCCGGAATCATGGGGCGTCGAGTGCGTCGGCTCACCGTGGCCGCACGCGGGCGTGGACCTGGCGCACGAACCGACCCCCGGCGGCAGGGGCCTGTCGATCGCCGGCCACCTGCACCCCGGCGTGCGCCTCGGCCAGCCGGGAGCCGCGCGCGCCAAGACCGCCGGCGGCCGACTGCGCGCTCCGTGCTTCTGGCTGCACGGCCGGTGCCTGGTGCTGCCGGCGTTCGGTTCGTTCACGGGTCTGTCGATCGCATCGCCGCGCGAGGGCGACCGAATCTTCGCCGTGGGCGCCGGCGAAGTGATCGAGGTCCCGGTCGTGCACCCGGTCGCCTGAGACGCCCGGGGTTCCCTTGGTTTCCCCGCGCTTCAGGCCCCATGGGCCCGGGTGCGGCTTCGGTATACTCGCGCCGGCGTGCCGCACAGACGCCACCAGGAATCCAGCCATGGCCCGTGCCCTTCACCG
Organism: Phycisphaeraceae bacterium; assembly: GCA_026126345.1. Classification (GTDB taxonomy): domain Bacteria; phylum Planctomycetota; class Phycisphaerae; order Phycisphaerales; family UBA1924; genus JAHCJH01. Next base: position 19,850 of record JAHCJH010000021.1, read on the forward strand.
TCGAGTTCGCCGCGCGGTGGCGATCCTCTGCGCCGCCGCCGTCGCGTGCGCCTGGCCGAGCACCGGCGCGGCCCAGCCGCTGCCGCCCGAGGGCCAGGCCGCCATCGCCGCCGGCGACTACAAGAGCGCGATCGAGAAGATCAAGCTCGCCGTCACCGGCGAGCCGACCGGCGCGTGCGCCTACTGGCTCGGCGTCGCCTACGGCGAGACCGGCAACGAGAAGGAAGCCACCAAGCTGCTCGGCGCGATGTTCGACGCCGATCCGCACGATGCGGCCGTCTGCCAGGCGGCCCTGCGCTACTGCTCCATCTTCTGGCTCCGCCAGCGCGGGCCGGAGAAGTTCCCGCTCGCGCTCATCGATCCCGACATCGCCAAGGCCCTCGTGATGGCTCGCTGCCGCGTCATCAAGGCCGCCAAGGAGTCCGATGGCTCCGGCGCGGCGCTGCTCGCCCTGCTCACGGCCAACAGCGCCCTGAGCACCTTCGACGCCTACCGCGACATGACCGACGCGTTCGACCCCGAACTCTGGCGCTGGGCCGGCTTCTGCCAGCTCCAGCGCGGGGGCTACGCCGAGGCCGCGGCCCTGCTCTCCCGCGCCGTCGTCGCGTTGCCCGACGCCTGGGACTCGCGTCTCGACCTGGCGCTGGCGCTGCTCCGCGCCGGCCGGCACGACGACGCCGCCATCCAGTTCGCTCGCGCCCTGGAGCTCGCCCCCAAACAGGCCAGCGACGAGCGCGGCGGCGCCTCCCGCCGCACCGCCTGCCGCGTTGCCTGGGGCCAGGCGCTCCAGGCCGTCGGCCGCTCGGCAGAGGCCGCGACGGTCTACCGAGACCTCCTGAACGAACAGCCCAGTTTCAACGGCGCCCGGCACATGCTCGGCTCCGCGGCGTACGACTCCGGCGACATGCCCCTGGCGATGTGGGCCTTCACCGACAGCATCGACCTCGACGGCGTCACCGAATCATCCACCGCGCTGGGCAGGTGCTGGTACGACCTCGGCGAGTTCGGCGCAGCGCTGGCCTGTTTCGAAAGGGCCGCCGCGTCGTACAAGTCCAACGAGGCCCGTGTACCGGCGGAGCTGGAGCACTACCTCGGGCGTGCCCTCTGGGGGCTGGACCGCAAGGCCGACGCCCTGCCCCATCTGGACAAGGCCTGCACCCTCGAGGACGACAACATGCTCTACGCCCGCTGGGCGTTCCAGGCGTACATCGCCGCGGACGACCCCTACGGGGCGATCGAGGTCTGCCGGCGCATGGGCTTCCGCAAGGACGTGGACGAGGCCATCGCCGGGATTGAGGAAGTGCTGCGCCGCTGGCCCACGCCCCGCCCCGCGGACTTCGCCGCCAAGAAACCCCAGTCGCACGTCCGCGTCGCCACCAACGCCCTGATCGACATCCGCTGGGCCCAGGGACGCGTGCGCGAAGCCGCCGAGTACATCCGGGGCCGGCGCATGCACGTCGGGCCGGGCGTTCACGCCAGCGCGCCGTGGGTGCTGCTGCTGGCCGGCGATGCCGAGACCGCCGAGACGTCCGCCAAGGCGGTGCAGGTGGTCTTCAGGACCGACGAGTACTGGTCCGACTACGCCCGCCTGGCCCAGGCCGCCGCGCTGCTGAAGCTCGCAAAGCCAGCCGAAGCGCTCAGCGCGATCGCACCGGTCAAGTCCAAGCAGAACGCGCTCCGCCGCGCCGTGCTCCAGTACTACGCCTCCTCCGCCGCCGGCGCGCCCGACGCCGCCTCGGCCGACGCCTGGACCGCGCTGGGCGTGCTCGAGTTCCGCCTGCTCAACGACACGGCCGGCGTCGAGATCCTCACCCTCCTGCCCGGCAGCCCGCTGGAATCCGCCGACGTGCCCATCCTGCCGCGCGACCGCATCCAGAAGATCGAGGGCCTCGGTTACATCGGCTCCGACAAGTCCATCGAACGCGTCCGCGCCGCCGAGCTGCCCGCGCGCAGCGTCGAGATCACCATCCTCCGCCGGGGCGAGAGCATCGTCGCCACGGTCGACCTCGCCCCCGCCGCCGCGAAGCTCGCCGCCGCCAAGGCCGCCGGCAGGAAGGACAAGCCATGACCACGCCCCGTGCATCCATCCTCATCGCGCTGGCCGCCGCCGCGCTGGCCGCGCCGGCGTCGGCCCAGCCCGGCAAGCGCGGCGGGCTGCTCGACGGCCTCGGAGGCGGACCGGCCGGCGGTCCCGCCGGCGGCCCAAGCCACACCGATTGCCCCGGCCCGACGAACCCCGGCGGCCGGCCGCCGCCCCTGGTCAACCCGCCGCCGGTCCTCACCCCGCCGCCGGCGCCGCCGGGCGCGGGGGCCGACGGCCTCAACGCCGAGATCGAAGCCATGCGCCGCCGCCTGGCCGAGCTCGAAGGCAAACGCCCCGGCGATCTGCCCACGTCCATCGACCCCGCCAAGGCCCGCGAGATCATCGACCGCTACAAGGCCGCCGCGGCCAAGCTCGCCGCCGAAGTCCCGGCCGAAGACCGCGCCCGCATGGACCGCCTGCGCGAGCGCCAGGCCGCGTTCCACGAGCAGTTCGACAAGCACCGCCGGGCGATCGAGACGGGCGTCTGCCCCGAAGGCATGAAGCCCGCCGATTGGGCCAAACTGTGCGACGACTATTACCTGCAGCGTGCCCAGCTCGAGGCCTCGCTCAAGGGCGCCGAGCGGGCGATGCGCCAGCGCTCCGGTCGCGCCGGCGAAGCGCAGCGCCAGGTCGACGCCGCCGAGGCCGCGCTCCGCGAGGCCCTGGCCAGCGGCCAGCGCCTGGGGCCGGAACTCATCGCCCGTCTGCACCAGGCCCGCATCGCGCTGCTCCGCCAGCGCCTGCGCGAGCTCGAGGCGATCCGCACCGAGCGCGAAGGCAAGGAGTCCCGCCGCAACAACGCCTCCACCAGCGCCGCGTTCTACCGCGAGGGCGACTGGTACATCGACACCATGAACTGGCTCGCCCGCGAGATCTCCCTCGTCGGCCGCGCCGGCCCGCCCGCCGACCCCGCCGCCGACGGCCTGGCCATCCCCGATTGGCTCACCAACGCCGCCAAGATGTCCGCCCTGCAGCGCCAGCGGGCGAAGGTCAAGTGGATCAGCCGCCAGATGGAGGTGCTCTCGCAGGCCATGGCCGATGCGATGACACAGACCCGCGACGCCGACGAAGAGCAGCTCCGCCAGCGCCGGGCCGAGCTCGAAGCGGCCGACCGCGCCGACGACCCGTCGCTGTCCGACGGCGCCAAGAAGCTCGCCCGCCAGCGGGCCCTGGACGAGCTCAAGGCCGAGCAGGAGCGCACCCGCCCCGACCGCGTCAAGGCCCAGCGCGACCGGCTCAAGGCCGAGCTCGACGAGTACGCCAAACGCATGGAAGTCGAAACCGCCGCGCTGCAGCGCGCCGAGCGCGAGAAGGACGACCGCCCCGCCCCGCCCCCGGCCCCAGGCAAGTGACGCTCAGCCCGCCCGCGCCTCGGTCGCCGGGTCGATGCCCAGCGCCTTCATCTTCTTGTACAGCGTCGTGCGGTTGATCTTCAGCGCCTCGGCCGCGCGCAACCGGTTCCAGCCGCTCGACCGCAGCGCCTGCAGGATGATCTGCCGCTCGGGCGCGCGCATCGCATCCTCCAGCGCCAGCGGTGCCGCGCCCGCCACGCCCCCCGCGCCCGGATCCCCCGCCGCCGGCCCGCCCCGGTCCAGCATGCCCGGCGCCAGCCGCCCGATCACCTGCGGCTCCTGACCCGTCACGGTGGGGGGCAGGTCCTCCAGACGGATCGTCGCCCGGCGCGTCAGCACCGCCGCACGCTCCACGATATTCCCCAGTTCCCGCACGTTGCCCGGGAACGCGTACCGCCGCAGCGCATCCATCGCGTCGGGCTCGAAGCCCGTGATCGTCCGCCCCAGCGCCGCGCTGTGCACCTTCAGGAAGTGCCCCGCCAGCGCCGGGATGTCGCTCACCCGCTCGCGCAGCGGCGGCAGCTCGATCTTCACCACGTTGATCCGGTAGTACAGGTCCTGCCGGAACGCGCCCGACGCCACCAGGTGCTCCAGCGGCTGGTTGCTCGCCAGGATCACCCGCACGTCCACCTCCACCGTCTGGTTGCTCCCCACCGGCTCGAACCGCCGCTCCTGCAGCACGCGCAGCAGCTTCAGCTGCATCCCCGGCGACGCCGAGTTGATCTCGTCCAGGAAGATCGTCCCCCCGTTGGCCGCCAGGAACTTGCCCACTTTGTCGGTGTGCGCGCCCGTGAACGCCCCCTTGACGTGCCCGAACAGCTCGCTCTCCAGCAGCGTCTCGGGGATGCTCCCGCACGCCAGCTCCACGAACGGCTTGTCGCGCCGTCCCGATCGGTGGTGGATCGCGTGGGCGATCAGGCTCTTGCCCGTGCCGCTCTCGCCGGTCATCAGCACCGTCGTCCGCGTCGGCGCCACCGCCTCGATCAGGTCGTAGATCCGCAGCATCCGCGCATCGCTGCCCACGATGCTGTCCAGCCCGTACCGCGTGTCCAGCGCCCGCTTCAGCGCCCGGTTCTCGCTCACCAGCGCCTGCTGCCGCAGCGCCCGCTCCAGCGCCAGCCGCAGCTCGTGGTCCACCACCGGCTTGGTCAGGTAGTCCACCGCCCCCAGCCGCACCGCCGCCACCGCGCTCTCGATCGTGCCGTACCCCGTCAGCACCAGCGACACCGTCGCCGGGTGCGCCTCGGCCGCGCGACGCAACAGCTCCATCCCGTCCATCCCGGGCATCGACATGTCCGCCAGCATCACCGCGAACGGCCGCGTCCCCTCCGCCGCCGCCAGCGCCGCCAGCGCCTCGTCCCCGCTCCGCGCCGTCGCCGGCTCGTGCCCCTCGGCTCGCGCGAACTCCGCCAGCGACTCGGCCACGATCGGGTCGTCGTCCACCACCAGGATCCGCGCCCCTCCGCTCACCGGCCCACCTCCCCCGTCCCCGGCTCACGCCCCACAGGCCACTGCGCCCGGAACACCGCACCAGGCCCGTCGTTCCGCTGCCGCAGCGTCACCTCGCCCCCCAGCCCGCTCACGATGTCGCGGCACAGCGCCAGCCCCAACCCCAGCCGCCCCCGCTTGGTGCTGTACCCCGGCTCGAACGCCCGCATCGCCGCCTCCCCGTCGCGCACGCCCTGCCCCTCGTCGCACACCTCGATCACCACCCGCGCTTCGCCCGGGCCGCCGCTCACGCCCGCCTCGATCGAGATCACCCCCGCCCGCCCGCTCGACTTCATCGCGTCCAGCGCGTTGCGCGCCGCGTTCAGCACCACCGTGTACGCCGACGACGCCCCCAGGCTCTCCAGCCGCCCGTCCACCCGCACGTCGAACCGCACCCCGTTGTCCGACGCCTCAGGCTCCAGGATGCTCGCCGCGTGCCGCACCGCGTCGGCCAGGCTCATCCCCGCCAGCCGCCGCGGCATCTGCCCCTGCCCGCCCGGCCGCGTCGCCGCCGTCAGCAGGCCCGACATCTGCTCCAGCGCCGTCCGAATCACCCGCAGCCGCCGGTCCAGTTCGCCCGACTCGGCCCGGTGCCCCGCCGCCTCGTCCAGCGACCGCAGCGCCAGATTCACCTGCCGCATCGACCCGTCCAGGAGATTCGCCAGGTCGTGGATCACCCCCGCCGTGCGGTCGTAGCCGCGCGCCGCGTCGGGTGCGCCCGCCCCCGGCGGGCGCGTGCGGATCACCGCCGGCCCCTTGGCGCGCCGGCGCGGCCCCTCCGCGCCCCCGTGTCCCGAACTCCGGTCCTGCGGGCTCATGCTCCGGGGATCGGCCCGCGCCCCGGCGCGGTCTACCCCGCTGTTGCCTCCCGGCAACACCGGTGTCAACCTGTAACGCCTGCGCCGCCTGTCAGGCCACGTCCAGCGCCGCCGCGCACCGGTCGCACAGCATCGCCCCGCCCGCCCGGGCCCGCGCCCGCACCGTGCCGTCGCGCTTCCAAGACCGCTCGCACCGCGCCTCGGCCCGCAGGTCCTGCACCACCGTCGCCGAAGCGCCGGCGTCCAGGCTCACGCGGCTGACCCCAAGCAGGTCCGCCAGGTCGCCCGGCTCCAGGTGCGCCAGCAGCCGCTTGGGGTCCGGCAGCGTCACGCCCATCTCCAGCGGGTTCTCCACGCCCAGTTGAGCCTTGGAGAACTCCATCGCCCGGCGCGCGTGCTCGGCCGCCGATATCGCCTCCTGCCACGCCTGCTCGTGCACCGCCACGCGCGCCGGCTCGGCGAACCGCTCGGTGTGCACGCACGCCTCCCCGCCGCGCAGCGCCATGTACGCCTCGTCGGCCGTGTGCGGCAGGATCGGCGCCACCAGCCGGCACAGCGCGTCGGTCAGGGTCCACAGCGTCGCCTGCGTGCGCCGCCGCCGGGGCGAGTCGGGCCGGTCGCAGTACAGCCGGTCCTTCACCGCACCCAGGTACGCCGCCGAGAGCGTCTCGTTGCAGAAGTCGTAGATCGCCGCCTGCGCCGCCCGGAAGTCGTACGCCTCGTACGCCCCGATCACCGTCTCGCGCAGCGCCCCCAGCCGCCCCAGCACCCACGCGTCGATCGTCGTCGGCTCCGGCGCCGGCGCGGGGCCCGCGACGTGCGCATAGTCGTACAGGTTGCTCAGCATGAACCGCAGCGTGTTGCGCACCTTGCGGTACCCCTCGCCGCACACCGCGAACAGCCCCGTGTCGGCCTTCACGTCGTTCTCGTAGCTCAGCGACGCCACCCACCACCGCATCACGTCGGCCCCGAAGTTGGCCAGCAGGCTGTCCACCTCGTAGTCCTTCGCGTCCGGGCGCGACTTGCTCAGCTTCCGGCCGTCCTTGTCGTTGATGAACCCGTGCGTCAGCAGCGTCCGGTACGGCGGCCGCCCCGTCACACCCAGCGCCGGCAGCAGCGACAGCTGGAACCACCCGCGGTGCTGGTCCGACCCTTCCAGGTACAGGTCCGCCGGGTAGCCCAGCCCCCGCTCGCGCATCACCGCGTTCCACGACGAGCCGCTCTCGAACCACACATCCAGGATGTCCTGCCCCTTGCGCAGCGATTCCACCGCCCCCGCCGCGCGCACCCACTGCGGCGCCTCGGCGTCCTTCGCCGCGTCGTACCCCGCCAGCAGTTCCGCCGGCGTCCGCGTGAACCACGCGTCGCTCCCCTCCCGACGCACCACCGCCGCCACCGCCCGCACGCTCGCGGCGGTCATGAACGTCCGTTCCCGCCCGTCGGCGTCGAGCGACACGAACGCCGGGATCGGCAGGCCCCAGGCCCGCTGGCGGCTGATGCACCAGTCCGGCCGGCTCTCGAGCATCCCGCGCATGCGGTTGCGGCCCCACTCGGGCACGAACCGCACGCCCTCGTCGGTCGCCGTGCCGTCCAGCGCCGCCCGGCGCAGGTCCACCGTGGCCCCGCGCCCGCCGTCCACCGACACGAACCACTGCTCCGTGCAGCGGTAGATCGTCGGCGTCTTGCTCCGCCAGTCGTGCGGGTACGAGTGCGTGAACGTCTGCCCGTGGAACAGGTGGCCCGAATCCGTCAGCCGCTTGACCACCAGCCCGTTGGCCGTCCACACGTCCACGCCCCGCAGCCACTGCGGCGCGGTCGCGTCGTACGTCCCGTTGCCCAGCACCGGGCAGTAGATCGGCAGCTTCTCGCGCAGGCCCGTCGCGTAGTCCTCTTCGCCGTGCCCCGGCGCGGTGTGCACCAGCCCCGTGCCGTCCTCCAGCGTGACGTACTCGGCCCCCACGATGCGGAACTGGTCCCCCGCGCCCGGCGCGCCCTCGCCCCTGGCCGCGTCCACGAACGGGTGCCGGTACCGCAGGCCCACCAGCCGGCTGCCCGGGGCCCGCGCCAGGATCACCACCTCCTCGCTCCGCGCCGTCTGCATCACCTTCTCGACCAGCGCCTCGGCCAGCACCGTCACGTTCCCATCCACCCACACCAGCGCGTACGTGAACTCGGGGTTCACCGCGATCGCCACGTTCGCCGGCAGCGTCCACGGCGTCGTCGTCCAGATCATGAACGACGGCGTCACGTTCGGCCGCCGCCCCGCGTGCACCACCGCCCCGCCCGCCGACGAACCCTCCTCGTTCTCATCCTCTTCCGCCGGCGCGTTCTCCGGCAGCCCGAACGCGCTGTACACCGCCTCGGCGCTGGCCGCCTCGAAGTCCACGTACACGCTCGGGTCCTGCCGGTCGGCGTACTCCAGCTCCGCCTCCGCCAGCGCCGTCTCGTTGGCGATCGACCAGTGCACCGGCTTGAGCGCCCGGTACACCAGCTTCCGCTCCAGCAGCCCCGCCAGCACCTCCAGCGTCGCCCCCTCGTACCCCGGCGACATCGTCAGGTACGGGTCCTCGTAGTCCGCCAGCGTCAGCAGCCGCTGCATCTGCCCGCCCTGGTGCTTGACGTACTTCTCCGCGTACGCCCGGCACTCCCGACGCACGATCATCCGCCGCTGATCCTCCGGCAGCGACGCCAGCTTCTCCAGCTTCCCCTTCTCCTGCATCTCCGTCAGCACCTTGTGCTCGATCGGCAGCCCGTGGCAGTCCCACCCCGGCACGTACGGCACGTCAAACCCCATCATCGTCCGCGACCGCACCACCAGGTCCTTCAGCACCTTGTTCATCAGGTGCCCCAGGTGGATCGACCCGTTCGCGTACGGCGGCCCATCGTGAAACACGAACCGCCCCCTGGGCGACGCCGCCCCCGCCGCCCGCAGCCGCTTGTACACCCCAACCCCGCCGAGCCCCGCCCACCGCTTCACGCTCGCCGGCTCGTTCTGCACCAGGTTCGCCTTCATCGCAAACCCGGTCTTGGGCAGGTTCAACGTCTCCTTGAACCTCCCGCCACCCCCGCCCCCGCCGCCACCGCTCCCGCCCGTGCCGCCCGCACCCCCCGCGCCGGCCCCCCCCGCGCCGGCCCCGTTGGCCCGCGCCGTGCCCGACCGTTCTCCTGTGCCCGACTGGCCCGCGCTGGGGTTCATGCATCGCTCCAACCGGGGCCGAAGCGATCCCTCGCCCGCGGCCGCCGGACAACCTTCCCGTCCGTTCCCGCCCCACGTTCCGCCAATGGTAAACCCCCCGCGCCCCCCGTGCCCGCGCCCGCTCGCCCCACGCCGTCCACACGAACCCGGAGCGTCAGCGACGGGGTACTCGTCACACTCCGCGGCCTCGGCCCCGCGCCCCGCCTTCCCCTCGCGTCTCGACACGCGCGACTCCGGGTTTCCCGCCCGCGCAGCGGGTTGGGGGGGCGGCCGATGGTTGCCAGATGCGCCAGCATCTGGTTGCAGGCCCACCCATCACCTGTTCTGCCTGCCTTTCCCGCCCATGA
>JAHCJH010000210.1 GCA_026126345.1 Phycisphaeraceae bacterium
GCGGGCACTGTACCATGCCCCGCCGATCGTCCGGCAACCATCGATGCACCCGCCGCAGCCCAATCCGCCGTCACGAGCCCGCTCGCCGCGGGTGGGCGTCTGTTCGTGGTCGCTGCGGCCGGAGTCGCCGGAAGACCTGGCGGCCCAGGTGGCGGCGGTGGGCGTGCGCGGCGTGCAACTGGCGCTCGGCCCGCTGGCCGATGGGCGGTGGCAGGTGGAGCGGACTCGACGCGCCCTGGCGGCGCGCGGCCTGACGATCCTCTCGGGCATGATGGCGACGGCGGGCGAGGACTATTCGACGCTCGAATCGATCCGCCGCACCGGCGGCCTGCGGCCCGACGGAACCTGGGCGGCCAACCTCGCCTCGGCGCGACGGCACGCCGAGATCGCCCGCGACCTGGGCCTGCCGCTGGTCACGCTCCACGCCGGCTTCCTGCCGCACGACGCGGCCGACCCCGAACGCGCCGGCCTGCTGGAGCGGCTGCGGACGGTCGCGGCCGTGTTCGCCGATCAGGGCGTGTGCCTGGGCCTGGAGACGGGCCAGGAGTCGGCCGGCACGCTGCTGGCCGTGCTCGACGAACTGCCGGCCGGCGTCGGCGTGAACTTCGACCCGGCCAACATGATCCTGTACGGCATGGGCGACCCCGTGGCGGCGCTGGACCAACTCGCGGCGCGGGTCGTGCAGGTGCACGTCAAGGATGCGGACCCGTCGCCGACACCCGGGCAGTGGGGGACCGAGCGCCCCGCGGGCCAGGGCTCGGTCGACTGGGCCGCGTTCAGCGCTGTGTACCACCGTCGCGGGCTGACCTGCGACCTGGTGATCGAGCGCGAAGCCGGCGCTGCGCGCCAGGGCGATGCGCGGCTCGCCGCGCTGCTGATCGCCCGCCACTGGCCGGAGGCCGCCCCATGAGCGACGGGCGCGAGTTGCCGGTCGGCGTGGTGGGGCTGGGGTTCATGGGGCGCACGCACGTGCGCAGTTACCGTCAGGCGGCGCGGGCCGGGGCGGCCTGCCGCGTCGTGGCGGTGCACTCGGCCGACGGCATGCACGCCCCGAGCGCCGCGGGAAACCTGGACACCGGCGTCGCGGCGGACGACGCGCTCGACCCGGCGCTCGTGCGCTGGTGCCCGACGCTCGACGACCTGGCGTCGGACGATCGTGTGGAACTGGTCAGCGTCTGCACGCCGACGGACACGCACGTGGCCGTTGCCGAGCGCCTGCTGGCGGCGGGCAAGCACGTGCTGGTGGAGAAGCCGGTGGCAACGGACTCGGCCTCGGTGCGCCGGCTGCGCGACGCCGCGGCGGCGGCCGGCAGGCTCTGCATGCCGGCCATGTGCGTGCGTTTCTGGCCGGGGTGGGACTGGCTGCGGGCCAGGGTGGCCGACGGGGCGTACGGGGCGGTGCGGAGCGCGGCGTTCACGCGGCTGGGGGGCGCGCCGCACTGGTCGCCGGAGTTCTACATGGACCTGTCGCGGTCGGGCGGGGCGATGTTCGACCTGCACGTGCACGATGCGGACGTGATCCACTGGCTGTTCGGCATGCCGCGGTCGGTCAGTTCGAGCGGCGACCTGCGGGGCGTGAGCACGCTGTACCGGTACGGGCCCGGCGGGCCCGAGCGTGTGACGGCCGAAGGAGCGTGGGTGAGCGCGCCGGGGTTCGCGTTCCGGATGCGGTTCACGGTGCAGTTCGAGCGCGCGGTCGCGGATTGGGACCTGGCGCGTCCGGAGCACGAGCGGCTGCTGTTGACCGAAGGGGGCGTTCAGCGGGCGGTGCCGCTGGCCGGGGGCGCGGGCTACCAGTACGAGGCCGAGGCGATGGTGCGGGCGGTGGCGCGGGGCGAAGCGAGAGCGCCGGTCACGATGGATGAGGCGCTGGCGGCGACGCGCCTCCTGGAGGCCGAGGCGCTGAGCCAGCGGCTGGGGCGCGAGGTGGCGCTGGACGGGTCGGCGGCCTAGCGCACGTCGAAGAGGAACTCGACCTCGACCGGCGCCCCCAGCGGCAGGGCGGGGCAGCCGACGGCGGCGCGGGCGTGCCGGCCGGCGTCGCCGAAGATCGACACCAAGAGTTCGCTGGCGCCGTTGGCGACCTTGGGCTGGTCGTGAAAGTCCGGGTCGCAGGCCACGAACACGCCGACGCGGACGACCTGGGCCACCCGGTCGAGCGAGCCGAGGGCGGCCTGCGCAGCGCTGAGGCCGTTGAGCACGCACTGGCGGGCGCACGCCTGGGCGGTCTCCAGCGACACTTGCGACGGCACGCGCCCCACCGCCAGCATCTTGCCGCCGGACATGGGGATCTGGCCGCTGATGAACAGGTGCGGGCCGGATTGGCGTGCGGGGATGTACGCCGCGACCGGGGCGACCGGCGGCGGGAGCGTCAGGCCGAGTTCGGTAATCCGCGCGGCGATGGACATGGGGAGGAGGATACGGGAACCGGTCGTGGCGCGTCCCTGTAGGAACCCCGAGCGTCAGCGAGACGCGTGTGATGCCGACGCCGGTATCGGGGCAGGCCGAAGGCCTGCACAGTTCGTAGCCGGGGGTGGCTCGTCCTCGAGCCACCCCCGGGTGGCAGGTTTCTGGTCATCCGCAGGCCGAAGGCCTGCTCGTAGCGTGGGGCGTGGCCGACGGCACGAGCAGTCTTTCAGACTGCTGGAACACAGAAGCAAGCGTGTGATAGGGGCGTCGTCTTCCGCTGGTGAACTCGAAGACTCGTTCACCACCGGCTACGCACGTGGCAGTCCTTCGGACTGCCGAAACGACGGCAGCGTCGGGTCCCCCAGGCCTTTTAATACGGGAGGAACACAAAGACTCGTTCACCCCCGATATACGACCACACGTTCCGC
>JAHCJH010000211.1 GCA_026126345.1 Phycisphaeraceae bacterium
GCCCGGCGCACCACGCCGGCCCACGCCGCCTCGTCGCGTAACGCCCGCCACAGCAGCCGGCGCACGGCCGCCCGGGGCAACCCGCCCGACAGGATCGCCGCCACGCGCAGCCGCCACGCGGCGTCCACGGCCGTCCCGCGCCCGCTGAAGCACAGGGCCTGACGCACCGCGTCGGCCACCTCGGCGACTTCCGCATCGCACAAGGGCGCCGCCTCGGCCAGCGCCAGCGCGGCGCACGGCTCATCGCCCAGGGCCAGCGCCCGCGCCAGCGCCAGCAACCGCACGGTGCGCAAGCACTCGGTCTGGCGGCGCGGGTCGAACACGTACCTTCGCACCAGGCGCAGCGCCTGGCGGTAGTCGTCCACGCCCGCGCCGCCCACGGGCAGGTCCGTCAACGCCGAGGCCCGGTCGCGCGCGTTCACGCGCCCTCCCGGCGCGACAGCTCGTCGCGCATCAGCCGCAGCAACCGGCCCGCCACGGCGTCGTAGGTCAGCCCGCGCCGAACGCGCCCGGCGATCGCCTCGGACAGCTCGCGCCGGCAGTCCGGCCGCTCCACCGCCCGCTCCACCAGCCGCTCCAGCGACGGCGCATCGGCGAAGCACGTCCGGCTCCAATCGCCCAGCAGCCACGCCGCCTCGTACGCCATGCCCGCCGACCCGGCCCAGTTCAGCCACGGCTTGTGCGCCGCGTCGCGCTCCACGTAGATCGTCGGCCCCGCCTCCAGCCCCAGCCGCTGCGCCTGCGCCGCCCAGGCCATCGCCTCCCAGTGGTCGGCGATCGGCGCCTCGCGACCCTGCCCGGGGTCCAGGTCCGGCCGCTCGCCGATGCGTCGGCCGACCGCCGCCTCGGCCCACCCGCGCAGCGCCATCACGTCCTCCATCGTCACCCGCGCCGCCGGCAGGCCGCCCGACAGCGCGCACTCCATCACCCGCTGGTGCAGCATCCACCCGCTCGACGCGTGCAGGTGCACCGCCGCCGCCCGGTAACTGGCCCGCAACGCCTCCCCGTGCTCCAGCTCGCCGCACGCGAACGCGCCCAGCACCCGGTGCGATTCCCACCCCCTCCCGTACAGCCGGAACCGCCACCCCCGGCGCGCACAGATCTCCGCCGCCCACATCGCCGCGCCGTGCCGCAGCCACCGATCCGCCAGCGGCTTGATCACGCTGTTGACCACCAGCGTGGTTTCCGAGGCGTCGGGCTCGGCACCCGTCACCTCGCGCAGCGCACGCTCGGCCAGCGCCACGATCTCCCGCCAGTGCCACCGGCGCAACGCATCGTCCGCCATCGCCCGCACCCGCGGCACGAGCGCCTCGATCACCGCCGGCATCGCCCCGCCCCCGCCCGTCCCGGCGCGGCATTCGTCGATCAGTCGCGCCGCCAGCGCCTCGGGCGGCTGGCTCTGGTGGCTCACGTACGCGATCTCGCAGCGGTGCCGCTCCAGCAGCTCGGAGTCCACCGGCCCGTCGTGGAACTTCTCGGCGCACGCCACCACCGGACACTGCAGCGTCCGCGCCGCCGGGTACCCGCACCCCGTGAAGAACCGACTGTGCAGGTGCCCCATCACGAAGTCCAGCCCGCCCAGCGACCGCCCCAGCGCCGGGTCGAACAGGTGCGGCATCGCGTCCTGAACGTACATCACCCCCGGCACCTCCGCCGGCACGCCCGGGCCCAGCGCACCCCGCGGCCAGTTGATCGTGACCACCGCGTCCGGCCCCCAGCCGTCGAAACACACCGCCGCCGCCAGCGCCGAGTGCACGCTGTGCGCGTCAGGCTCGGTCAGCACGCGCACCTCGCACCCCGCCCGGCGCAACGCCGCGCCCAGGTCGCGCGCCGAGTGCCGCAGGAACGTCGTGTACCGCGACGCGGGAATCAGCACGCGCAGCGGCTCGCCCCCGCCGCCCAGCGCCGACCGGTACCGCCGCCCCCACCATGCCCGGTCGCGCCCGGCGTACCGCTCGCCGATGCGCCGGCGCAGGTCCTCCAGCGCCCGCGACTGCGCGTCGATCGCCCGCCCCAGCGCCGCGCTCAGAACGCCCTCCGCCTGCGAATCCTCGAACACCGGGCCGGCGATCATCGTCTCGCGGCGCTGTGCCAGCAGCCGCTCGAAACGTTCAACCGCCCCCGGTCCGATCAGGCACTCGGTCCCCGCCCGAGACAGAACACCCCGCAGGTCCAGCAGGCTCAGCCCGTCGAGCGCCGCCGCCGCATCCGGTTCGACGATCGTCAGCCGGGCCTGCGAGCCGTCGGCGTGGCGCACCAGCGCCCCGCCCAGGCGCGCCACCAGCCACGGCGACTCGAACCCACGCACGTACACCGGCCGCACGTCCGCCACGCCCCGCGCCCCGGCCAGCGACGCCGTCCGCGCCGCCGCCGCGGCCCGCTCATCCCCCCACCGGCTCCACGCGCTCAGCGGGCCCTGGCCCGCCGCCCGCTGAACCAGGTTGCCGTCGCCGCTGCGGAAGACCGCGTGCGCACGCGCCCGCTCGCGCCACGCCGGAAGCGCCGCGGCCAACGCCGCCGCGCTGTCGCCGTCACCGTTGCGCACCACGTCCAGGTTCGCCGCGAGCGTCGCTTCGCGCCAGTCAACCGACACGCGATCGTCGGCCAGCCCCGCCACCAGGGTGCGCACCAGCGCCGCGCTGGGGTGGCTCGCCGCCATCGCCGGCATCGCCCCGAGCACCTCCCGCGCCGCAGTCGCCAGCCCCAGCCGCCCGTACGACGCCGCCAGGTGCAGCCACAGCTCCCCATCGGCCGCATCGGTCGCCAGCAGTTCCAGCAAGCGCGGCACCGCCTCCCACGCCTTGCCCGCGCGGGCAAGCCCCGCCGCCTGGGCCC
>JAHCJH010000212.1 GCA_026126345.1 Phycisphaeraceae bacterium
GCCTGCTGACCACCTGCGTCCGCCCCACCGACCGCGTCTGCCGCATCGGCGGCGACGAGTTCGCCGTCGTCTTCTACGACCCCTCGGCCCCGCGCGACCCCGCCAGCCGCCCGCCGCAGGACGCCGCGGCCATGGCCCGCCGCTTCCAGCAGCAGGTCGGCGCCCGCCGCTTCCCGAAGCTGGGGCTGGAGGCCCCGGGTTCGCTGACGATCTCCGGCGGGCTGGCCTGCTACCCGTGGGACGGTCGCACGGCCGAGGAGCTGATCCGCCGCGCCGACGAACTGGCCCTGCAGAGCAAGCGCCAGGGCAAGAACGCCATCGCCTTCGGGCCGGGCGTGACGGGCGGGGGCGAATCTGGCCCGGCCCGGTAGCCGGCGCCGCCGCCCGCGGCACTACGCTTGCCCCCTTCATGCCCCGCCACCGCTACGACATCGTCGCGATCGACCTCGACGGCACGCTGGTCGACCACACCGGGCGCATCCACCCCGACAACGTCCGGGCCATCGAGCGCGCCCGGGACGCGGGCATCACCGTCACGCTCTGCACGGGCCGGGCCCTCATCGAGTGCCGGCGCGAGATCGACGCCGTCGGCCAGCGCGACCCCGTCATCGTCTCCGGCGGCGCGCTGGTTTCCGACCCCGTGTCCGGCCGCACGCTCGAGCGCTTCGAGATGCCCCGCGCGCTGGTCCGGCGCGTCGTCGACGATCTGCGGGCGCACGACCACCCCGCGCTGCTGCTCAAGGACCCCGACGCCGCCGGCTTCGACTACCTGGTCGTCGGCCCCGAGGGCGAATCGGGCATCGACCCGGCAAGCCGCTGGTGGTTCCGGCAGATGGGCGTCCGCGCCCGCTACGTCTCCGCGCTCGACCACGACGAGCACCCCGAGCACACCATCCGCGTCGGCGCCTACTCGGCCAACGAACCCGTCGATGAACTGGCCCGCCGCCTGCACGAGCGCTACCACGCCGAGGTGATGCTGCAGCACTTCTGCGGCGTGCTGCTGCCCCGCGAACGGCGCGAGCAGGGCGTCGACAGCGTCCACATCGTCGAGTTGTTCAACCCCCGCGCCGACAAGTGGCAGGCCCTGCAGCGCCTGGCCGCCCGCACCGGCGTGCCCGAAGCCCGCACCGCCGCCATCGGCGACCAGACCAACGACCTGTCCATGATCACCCACGCCGGCCTCGGCGTTGCCATGGGCAACGCCCACGAGAAAGTCGCCGCCGCCGCCGACCGCCGCACGGCCCCGGCCGAAGAGGCCGGCGTCGCCCTGGCGCTCGACCGCATCGTCGCCGGCGACTGGTAACGCCCCGCGCCCCGCCCCGATAGCCTTCGCCCGTGCAGACCGCCACGCAGATCAAGGCGTTGCTCGCCGAGCGCGGCCTGTCGCCACGCCACGCGCTGGGGCAGAACTTCCTCATCGATCAGAACCTCATCCGCCGCCTGGTGGACGCCTCGGGCGTCGGCCCCGGCGACACGGTGCTGGAGATCGGCCCGGGCACCGGCGCGCTGACCGAGGCCCTGCTGGCGCGCAGCGCCCGCGTCGTCGCCTGCGAGCTCGATCCCGGTCTGGCCACGCTGCTCGAGGAGCGCCTGCCCACCCTCAGCCTGCCGGGTTCCTTCGACCTGGTACGGGGCGACTGCCTGGCCGGCGCACGCACGCTCAATCCCGAAATCCTGTCGAAACTCGGCCCCGCAGCTGGGCCAGGGGGGCGATTTGCGCTGGTCGCCAACCTGCCCTACGCCGCCGGCACGCCGCTGCTGCTGGCGCTGCTCATGGACCACCCCGCCTGCACCGTCATGGCTGTCACGGTGCAGCGCGAAGTGGCCGACCGCCTGTCGGCCCGCCCCGGAAGCAAGGCCTACGGAACGCTCGGCATCGTGGCCCAGGCCGTGGCGGAGATCGAACGCATCGCCGTGCTCCCGCCGGAGTGTTTCTGGCCCCGGCCCGACGTTACCAGCGCCATGGTGCTGCTGCGACGCCGCCCCGTGCCGCTCACCGCCGACGCCCCGGCGCTGGCACGGTTCTGTCAGCGGCTCTTCGCCGCCCGCCGCAAGCAGCTCGGCTCCACCCTCGGCCGGCGCGACGACTGGCCCCTGGGCATTCGCCCCACGCAGCGGCCCGAGGAACTCTCGGTGCCGCAGTTCGTGGCGCTCTGCGCCGTCGCCGGGATGAAACCCGGTTCGGACTGATCCGGCCGCTCGGCCCCCTCTTCACGCTGGACACCGCCGCCGGCGCGGGGTACTTTGCACCCGGAGGGCCCTCACCCGGCCGATGGCCGACGATCACCACAAGCCGGTTCCGTCCATGGGCTCCTCGCTCGGCCCGGCACTCGAGCCCGTGCTGCTGTCCGCCACCGCCGGACGCCTCACCGACGTGCAGTGGTTTCGTTCCGACTGGCAGCGCGGCGGCGGCTGCACCGCGTTCGCCCGCTACCGCGACGACGCCGGCGCCGAGCACGACGCCGTCGTGAAACTGCCCGTCGGCTTCAACGAGTACCGCTGGACGCTCCGCCTGGCAGCGCAGAACACCACCGACACCTGCCCCGTGCCCCGCGTCTACGCCTCCGGCCTGGAACTCGGCGGCTACGACCTGGCCTGGCTCGTGCTCGAACGCCTGCCGGGCCGCCCCCTGGCCGCCGGGCTCGACCGCCAGGCCCTGGACGATCTGCTCCACGCCGCGGCCCTGTGGCAGCAGCACGCCATGGCGACGCCCGTCGATGCGCCCCCGCCCGCCGTGGACTACGAGCGCCTGCTGGCCCGCGCGCGAGAAGTGGTCAAGCGCGGCGTGGCGGTGCCCGCGGC
>JAHCJH010000213.1 GCA_026126345.1 Phycisphaeraceae bacterium
GTCGCGTAGCCCGTCCCACCCGGCTGGCTCGCGCCGTTGGAAGCGCCGACGAACGAGCCCGGCGCGGGCAGGTGCGTCGCGGGCCCGTTGAAGCGCAGATTGGACGGCAGGTTGAGATGCGTATAGCCGACTTCCCCCACCAGCGCGAACTGCTCGGCGCCGAACGTCGGGCCGAACGCCTTGGTGGCGCTCAGCTGAGCCTGGTGCATCTGCACCCGGCGATAGCCCTCTATCACCGTGCCGGGCGCCACGCTGGCGGCCGCAGTGGCGCCACCGGTAATGTTGTTGGCCAGCCCCAGCGCCGCCAGCAGCAGCTCCGTGGAGGCGAGCTGGACCGGCTGGTTGGGCCGGTACGAATATTCGCCCTGCAGCGCGATGCCGGCCGGCCCCGCGGTGTTGAAGCTCAGCCCGAACATGCGGATATCCCGGGGGTACTCGACGAAATAATTGCCGCGCACCATCGTCGATGCGCCCGCGGTACAGGGGCCCTGCCCCAGCGGATTCGCGGTATTCGGCGTGCCCAGCGCGAAGAGCAGCGCGTTGAGGTTGACGAGCCCCGGGCCGGGAGCGCACCCGGGAATGGGAATGGCCGCCAGCGCCGCCGCGTTGCCCACGGTCACCGCGCCGCGCACGCCGGAAATCAGCGGGGTGCGGCTGTGGTAGTTCATGAAATAGAAGCCGAACTCGGTGCTGTTGAGCTCCGGCATGAAAAGCCGGACCGCGATTCCGTACTGCCCGTCGTTCTTGCGGTCCGGATCCACGCCCCGGGGTGCCCACGCCTGCGCGGTCGGCGTGAGTCCGAACAGGCCAGCCGGGCCGTGCTGATCGTCGCGCCTGCCGAAACCGACGAAGGCCCGGTCGCCGTCGTCGCTGATGAAATCGTTGGTGCTGAAATAGGTGCCACGGGGATCCAGCTCGACGCGCCGGTGCCTGAACTGGTAAAACCCCTCGACGCTCAGCCGGTCGGTCAGCTGCTGCGAAGCCCACAGCATCGGCTGCGGCACCAGCGCCTCCCGCAGTTCGGAGCCCGGCGCGCGCAGCCGCGCGAGATTGACCGGGTTGATCGCGTTGATGCCGTTGGGAATGAAAGTGCTCTCGCCCCAGTTCACCACCTGCTGCCCCAGCCGCGCGTTGAGCCGCCTGCAGCCCACGTCGAAGCCACCGTAGACGAACAGGTCGAGCAGTTCGCCGTGCGCGACCATCCTGTCCTCGCCGCGCGGGCCGAAGCCGGAAGTCGCGCTGACGGCCTGATCGGCGTAGGCAAAGTCGTAAAAATACGTACCACGGCTGAAGACGCCGAGGTTGTTCCGCTTCAGCTCGAACTCGTGGGTGACCCTCAGCGGGCTCGAATAGCGCTTGCCGCTGCCGTAGTTGAGGTTGCCGTCGTCCTCGTTCACCGAGCGGGCGGTGCCGCCGTTGGCGATGCCGACGAGCGAGCGGTCGCGGTCGCTCGCGCGCACCGAGATCCCGTAGGAAAGGGTCGTGTCGAGGCTCCCCGTGAGCCCGTTGTCCAGCTTGAACTGGAAGGCGAGCGCGGGCCCGGCGCCGGCCAGCGCAAGGGCGAGGGCGAGGGGCTTCAGCAGGGGACGGAAGGCGGGTTTCATGGAGCGGTTCTCCTGAGCGATGTCGTTGTTTGTTCGCCCGCCTGTCGACGGGTGATCGGCGCCCGGCAATTGTCCTTCATTGCCGGGGGAAAAGACAATGCGGCGGTGCAGCGTACGGCCGGCGGGCGGCGGGGTACGGGAGGGGGCATTCGCCCCCTCCCGCGGCCCGTCACTCGCTCACCGTGCGGGTGCTGTACGCCGGGTCCGAGGTGATCGCGGACTCGGTGAACGGGAAGGCGATCCACTGCTTGGCCGAAAAGCGCTGCGTCTGGTCGGCGAAGTGCGGCGAGGCGGGGTTCGTCGAGTTCGAGTAGGTGAGGAAGCCCTGCGCGTTGGGGCCGGAGTCGGTGAACTGCACCGTCTGGATGTAGCTCGTGCCGGTGGTGATCACGTAGCCCACGTTGGGGACGAGCACGCTGCTCAGCTTGTTGTAGATGCCGAGGTAGTCGCCCTCCCCGCCGTGGACGGGGATCGGGGTCGAGCCGCGCAGGGTGAACTGGACCATGCCCAGCGGGGCGTCGATCGCCAGCCCCGCGGCCCGGATCTTGTCCCCGGCCGCCTTGAGCGCGGCCACGAGCGCCGTGGCCACGGTCGCGTTGGAGACGGCGAAGCCGCGCGGCGTGTTGAGCGGGTCGAGGTAGTTGAAGGGCACGGCGTAGACGCTCGCGATGTTGCGCGCGGTGTTGAAGAACTCGCGGAAGAGGTGGGCGCCGCGGCTCGCGAGGTCGTACTTGCGGTCCCAGGCGGAGAGCGCGCCGCACTCGGCCTGCACGGCGGAGGCCGCCGGCAGCGCGCACAGGGCCGCCACGTCCGCCATGAAGAGGTCGGCCGTGAGGCTGCGGTTGGAGAGCGCGATCTGCTGCAGGTTGGCGAGCGTGAACCGGTTGCCGGCGAGCCCGTCGCTGCCCGCGAGCCGGGCCTGCGCCTGCGTGATGCCCAGGCGCGTACGCAGGTTCTGTTCCTGCGGGACGATGCCCACCACCGCGGGCACGTAGAAGTTGTACAGGTCGACGGCCGGGTTGGTCAGCCAATAGTTGTCGTTGGAATTCTGGACGAAGTCGTTCCGGTACAGGCGGGGCATCG
>JAHCJH010000214.1 GCA_026126345.1 Phycisphaeraceae bacterium
CGCCGTTTTCGAGGGCGGCGACGGCGTCGCGGGCGCGCTGGGCGCGCCGGGCGGCGTCGGTCTCGGCGCCGGCCAGGGCCGCGAGCAGCCGCCCGCGCACGACGGGGAGCCGCGCCCCGAGCACCGCCTCGCGCAGTTCGTTGAGCCTGGGGCCGACGGCGTTGCGATCGGCCTCGGGGACGGACTCGTCCTGGATCAGGGCCATGAGGCGGCGGGCCTCGGCGACTGCCCAGGCCTGGTGGGCGTCGGCATCGGCCAGAGCGGGGCCGGCCAGGCGCGCGACGGTTTCGCGCTGCGCGGCGGTCGGCACGGCGAAGATCGCGTCGGTGTCGGCGCCTGCCAGACGGTCCAGGGCGGCGACGGCGCGGTCCAGGCCGGTGGCGGGGTCGGGCGCGGCGGGTTTCGCGGGCGCTACCGACGGCTGGCCCGGCTGGGCGATGGCGGGCGCGGATGCGAGCAGCGACAGGCCCATGGCGATCCAGCGCAGCGGGAGCGTCGAGTGTGGCATGGGGCTTGGGTCCGCGGGGTCAGGGGCGGCGGAGATCCTTGGACGACAGGACGCGGTGGTCCCTGGTCGGGTCGCCGTCGCCGTGCTCCCGGGCGATTCGCAGCATGATGCCGGTCGGATCTCGCTCCATGAACTGGATGGTCTTGATGACGACCGGGCGGCGGCCCGTGGCGGGGTCCACGGGGTTGAGCCGGTCGAGCTCGGCCATGGTGGCGGCTTCGCCCAGGTCCCACACGCCGCCGCCGGAACGGGCGATGGAGCGCGAGAGCAGGAAGATGACCTGCGGACGCATGGCCAGCGCCGCGCGCAGCCCGTCGAGCGGGTTCGAGCGGCCGACCGGCTGCACGGCGCTCAGGAATTCGCCGAGTCGGGCACGCTGACGATCCACGGCGTCGAGCAAGCGGTCGTTGAACGTGAGCACCGAGGGGGCGCGGGTGGACGAGCCTTCATCGCGGAAGAGCACGACGCCGAAGCGCTGCGTGGGCGCCAGGGCCGCGACCGAGCGCTGCACCTCGGCGAACACCTCGGGCAGGGTGGTGACCATGGGCCCCGACGCGTCGACGACGTAAACCACCGAACGGGCGCGCACGCCGCTGGCGGTCAGTCCGCCGAAGCTGACGCTTCGCGCGGGGGCCGCGATGGCGCGAGACAGGTCGCCGTTGGGGCGCGTCTCGGGCGAGCCGAACGGCGCGGCGGCGGTCGGCGCGAGCGTCGGGGATCGGTCGATGACCGGCCGCAAGGCCGCGGCGTCGGTAACGATGGTGTCGGCGCTCGGCGCGGGGGCCGGCGGCTCGGGCTGACGGTCGCGCATCGGCACCTCGGCCGGCGGCGGGGGCGCCAGTTCGGCCATCGTCAGCCCGACGTCGCCGATCGACACCGGCTCGCCTCCGCCGCCGGGGCCGAAGGACACGCCCGTCAGCGCGACCACGGCCGCGGCGTGGAGCGCCAGCGACAGGGCCAGCGGCAGGCCGAGCGAGGCGGTCAGGGACCGCCAGGTCGTGGGACGGAATGACGGATCGCGGGCGGGCATGGGCGGGGCCGGTTCCATAGATATCGGCTCCCCGCCTGGGAGGTTCGAGCGGCGGGGTCAATCGTCCTGCGGCGGCTTGGCGGCCTTGGCCCGCGGGGCGCTGCCGGAGGCGAGCATGGAGTCGATGGAGGCGCCGCCGGACCCGGAGAAGAACAGAGCGATGGCCGCCATGAACAGCATGAACTGGTAGAGCAGGTGCTGCCAGGACTCGAGGTCGTACCAGGGCCAATTGGGCAGGATGAGCAGCACCGTGCGGTCCATCTGCACGGCCGGGCCGATCTGCGTGAGCCACATGGCCACGAGCATGATCCACGCCAGTGACAGGGCCCCGAGCCTCCCGAACACGCCCAGGAGAACCATGGCGCCTCCCACGAGCTCGGTGATCGCCGCCGCGAACGCGAAGTAGACGGGCCGCTCTCCCTGCGCGAACATGCGCGGCCAGAGTTCGAAGCGGTTCTTGGCCTCGGCGGGGATCTTGGCGGCGGCCTCGATCCCCAAGGCCAACTGGTAGACGCGGCGAAGCGAGACGGGCGTGGGGAAATCCGCGGCGGTGAACTTGGGCGGGGGGGCGGGGGCCGCGGCCGGCTGGGAGCCGCCGGCCGGCTGGACGAACATGGTCGCGGCGAGCGCATCGGCCTCGCCCTTGGGCGCCTTGCGCGGGGACTCGGGCTCGCCCATGGGGATGGGCTGGGCGGGCGGCTGCATCACCGGGGGGGCGGCGGGGTTGCCGGGCTGGGCCGGGGCGGCACCGGAGGGCGTGGTCGTCGGGCTCACGGGCGGTTGGGGCGTCGGAGGGGAGGCGGGCCGGCTGGGCATGATGGCGACGCCCATGTTGGCCAGGGCGGCGGCCTGCTCTCCCTTGTATTCGGTATCGCTGAAGAGCTTGACCGCGCCGGCCCAGAGGAAGGTGAGGCCCAGGGCCACGCGGATGAAGAATGGTGCGACACCCACGGCGAGGCGTTCACGTGCGCCCATCGGCTGGATACTCCGGCGCTGCGGGAAGCACCCAACCCGCGCGCGAGATGAACCCCCGGGAACCACAGGGACTTGCGGTGGATAGTAATCGACGGACGGACGGTCGCGGCACCAGTGGCGGTACGATGATGGGGCTTGCGGGCGTGGCGGAACTGGCAGACG
>JAHCJH010000215.1 GCA_026126345.1 Phycisphaeraceae bacterium
AGTGGGCTGTGAGTTATTTCCCTAATGCTGTTTCCAGTCTGTTTGGGCTTGCGCATCAGCCGCGCTGGCCATCCGATTCTCTGGGAGTCGGCTGCCAACTCAGGTAAACTGCCGGGGTGGGTTCCGCCTGGAACGTCAGGCGAGGCGACGGCGTTGCAACAAGGTCGCAGCGCGGTCCGGCCTCGAATCCCGACCTGTTCGCGCAGTCGACCGTCGGCTGTCGGTCGCCCTGCATTGACCGTGCGCTTCGCGTTGGGGCGCGTGCGGTTCCGCGAGCTTGGGCGGCCGGCGCCCGAGTCGAACGAGCCGGATCGTATGGGCCGCGCTACGCCGCGCGTCTGGGCGCGGCGTCGGCCTGATCGCGGTTGCGCAGCACCATGTCGTCGTACTCGCTCAGGTCGATCGACATGAACGCCGGCACCAGATCGGGGTCGAACTGGGTGCCGGCGCAGCGGCGGATCTCCTCGAGCACCCTGGGCCGGTCCATGGCGGGCCGGTAGGAGCGGTTGCTGCTCATGGCGTCGAAGGTGTCGGCCAGGCCCACGATGCGCGCGTACAGCGGCACCTCCGGACCGGCCAGGCCGTGGGGGTAGCCCTTGCCGTCCCAGCGCTCGTGGTGGTGGAGCACCGCCGGCAGGATGTCCTGCAGCAGCGGGATGTCCTTGAGGATGTGGTGGCCGATGGCCGGGTGCCGTTTGATCTGGCCGAATTCCTCGTCGCTCAGCCGCCCCGGCTTGGTGAGCACCGCCTCGGGCACGCCGATCTTGCCCACGTCGTGCACCAGGCCGCAGATGTGCAGGCGGTCGGCCGTGGCGTCGTCCAGCCCCCAGGCCAGCGCCAGCCGGCGCGAGAGCATCGCCACCCGCTCGCTGTGGCCGCAGGTGTAGCGGTCCTTGGCGTCGATCGCCGCGGACAGCGCCTTGAGCGTTCCCAAGAACGTCGCCTGCTGGTCGCTGTAGAGCACGGCGTTGTCGAGGAACGCCCCGACGTAGCCGCCGGTGGCCTCGAGCAGGTGGATGTCGTAGCTCGAGACCTGCGGGTCGTCGCCGCCCTTGTCGCCGGCCATGAGCACGCCGATCAGCCGCCCGGCGCGCAGCACGGGCTGGACCAGCACCTGCCCGTCGTTCGGCAGTCGCTGACCGGCAATCTCCGACAGGATCACCGATCGCGGCGCCCCGCTCAGCCGCCGGCGGGAGTCTTCCAGGGTGCGGCGCAGGTCGTCCCACGGCAGGTTCGTGGCGCCGGCCAGGTACAGCCGGTCGCCCGCCACCGCCGACATGCGCCGGTCGATGCCGAACCACGCCGCGATCCAGCCGAACGCCATCGACGCGTGCAGCCGGTCGATGGCCATCTGCACGAACTGGTCCGGGCGGGACAGGTCGTTCATCGACCGGCCCAGGCTGTACAGCAGGTCGATGGTCTCGAAGCCGTCGGTGAGCTGGCGCGTGAAGCCGGCGATCGTGGCACGGTCTTCGCCGGCCTGGGCCGCGTCGTGCGCCGTCCAGCGCAGCATCGTCCGGGCGTTCTCGGCGCTCACGCGGTCGTACCGGGCCATGGCCCGAAGGCTGGCGCGGCAGGCGGCCGGGTCGATCTGCGCCGAGCGGCTGGTCTGCTCGAACCACGCGCTGTCCAGCGCGGCGCCGGAGAGCGCCAGCGCGATCGTCAGCCCCGAGCGCTCCCGGTGCCGACGCTCCTCGATCGGGATGAGCCAGCACCCCGGCATGGGTTCGACGATCCCGGGCGAGTCGTCGCCGCCCCAGGCAGCGCCGGCGCTCGAGATCATGCGGGCCACCAGCCCGCTGCGCAGCCACAGGCCGCCGGGGCCCGGCTCCTGTGGCTCGGCGAGAATGAGCCCCTGGTTGTCGGTGCGCCAGGCGGGCAGGCCCAGGGCGCGGCAGCGCTGCGCCAGTTCCGTCGGCGGTCCCCCGGGCAGGATGGGCACCGGCTGGCTCACGCCGCGACCCCTCCACGCCCCCGCTCGGGCCCGGCCAGAATGTTCATGACGCGCCCGACCAGTTCGCGGGCGCTGAACGGCTTGCTCATCACCTCGCGGATGCTGGTGCGGGCGATCTCCTCCTCGCTGAGGATGTACCCGCGGGCCGTCAGCAGCAGCGCCGGCACGTGCCGCGTGCGCTCGACGCGGCGCAGGGCCTGGCAGAGTTCCAGGCCGCTCATCCGCGGCATCTGCAGGTCGGTCACGATCATGTCGGGCGGGCTGGCCTCGGCGAGTTCCAGCGCCTCGGCGCCGTCGCACGCCTCGGTCACGAACAGGCCGGCGCTGCGCAGCTTGGCGACGACGACGGCGCGGATGTGCGCCTCGTCGTCGGCGACGAGAACCGAGTGCACGGGCTGACTGCTGGGCGTGGGCATGGGTCGGCTGGCCTCCGGCGCGCCGGCGGCGCTCCAGCCCCGGCATCGACGCCGCCGGGATGTCGCTTGATCCGGCCCCGCGCCGGCGCGCAACGCGGACCCGCGCCGCCCGCAGCCCCCGCCCCGGTGCCCGCACCGGCCGCCTCGACCCCACCCAAACCCCCCCCACTGCCCCCCCAGCCCCCCCAGCCCCCCCCCCTCTAGGCGGACACCAGCCAGAAACGCACCAAAAAACAGACCCCCATAGCCGCCCGGAAACCCAAAACCCAGTCGCGCACCCACACC
>JAHCJH010000216.1 GCA_026126345.1 Phycisphaeraceae bacterium
CGGTCTCCCATCGGGCGCCGGTCCGCGGGCTGAGCGGGTGCAGCAGCAGGAACACCAGCGCCCCGCCCGGCCGGTGCACCGTCGCCGTCAGCGGGCGCGCCTCGGCCGGGTCGGTGCCCCAGGCCGTCGCATCGTCCAGCGGCCAGCGGCTCAGCACGAACTGCCACGGGTTGTTCGCGTTGATCGGCCGGCGCAGGCACCAGGGGTACAGGTCCGCCACCCAGCGCCGCTCCCAGATCTCCCGTGCCAGCGACGTCGGGCAGTCGGTCACCGCCACGATGTCCGCCCCGCTGGAGCGGATCATCGCCACCAGCCCTGTCGCGTCGGGCGTCATGCCACCGGCGTTGACGTGCAGCACCCGCACGCGCCGCTCCGCCGGCACGCCCCCGGGGTCCGCCCGCTCGGCCCGCGGCGACAGCCACACGCTCAGCACCAGCGCCAGCCCCACGCCCGCCACAACCCCCTTCCACCACCGTCGGCGCGCCGCCAGCCACAACACTGCAGGCGGCAGCGCCCAGCCCCAGTGCCCCGCCAGGTTCGCCACCAGGTCCACTCGCCAGCCGGCGCCCGAGCCCACGACGCACAGCCCGCCGATCAGACAGGCCCCGGCGATGATCCACTCCAGCACGCCCAACGCGGCCCCGCCGACGCGGCGCCACGCCGACGGCGTCCGTGCGTGCGATTCGTTGGGCTCGGCCATCGGCCAAGCGTATCGGACGTGCCGCGCCCGCCCCGCCGTCGCCCCCGGACCGCTGCCCCGGCGGCGCAACCGGCACAGTTCCCGCCCGTGTATCGGGCCGCCGCCGGCTGCGGCCGCGCTGCGAAGTCCCCCAACGGCGCCCCGCACAGGGGCCGATCCTGTCTGGACGCCGACCCTGCGCTCGGGCCGGCGCGAACCGCGCGAACCGTCGATCGCTAGAGTGCGAGCGGCGGACCGTGCGCGGCCTCAACCGCCCGCGACGGAACACACACCATGACCCCCCACCGCCGCACCGCCGTCTTCGCCGCCGCCCTGGGCCTGGTCGCGCTCGCCGCCGGCGAGCAAGCCGCCCGGGCGCAGACGCCGCCCACGGCCCCCGCGACGCCGCGGGTCTGGTCGTGGGACCTGCCCAAGGGCGATACGGCGAGCGACCCGCGGATCGTCGGGATGGTGCGTGTGACGATGGGCCCGTTCGGCGGGGCCGAGATGGCCGACCGGACCGTGCACTTCATCCGCCAGCGCAACCTGCAGGCCGGGAGCGTCGCGGTGATGCTCCAGAGCTGGGGCCTGGGCGGCGGCAAACCCGGCAACCCGTTCGAGTCGTACGTGGCGCTGGCCTACCACCGCGACGACGGCCTGACCGACCATTCGATCGACAATTGGTGGAAGACGCCGTGGATGAGCAACGGCATCGCCGAGGCCCGCGCGTGGATGGCCGACTACATCGCCCGCTACCGGGCGCTGCAGGCGGCCGACCCCCGCCTGCCCGACCCCGACCGGTTCTTCTTTGACACCGAGTTCGACCTGGCCGAGTGCTGCGACACACGGGTGGTGCGCATCTTCGCAGCGATGATGGCCGACCCGCGTTGGAACACCGAGCCCGTGCCGGGGTTCCGGACGGCCGAGGGCGCGCCGATGACCCTGGCGCAGGTCTACGCCGCGGCGGGCTCGCCGCACTTCGACCCCAACCGCACGGCGGGTGAACCGGCGAACCGCGCGTGGTTCAACTGGTACGCGGGCGTGGCGCAGCAGGCCAGCGAAGGGGCGATGAACGAAGCGGTGTACGAGCAGGTCCGGGCGGCGTGGCCGAACTGCCGCAGCAGCGACTACCGGGCGTCGACGCGCGTCGACGGCCAGGGCGTTCCGGCCCGGGAGATCACCGACTCGTGGCAGGCCGGCGCGTTCTGGGCGTCGTACGTCTGGCAGGGGTCCAGCGACCTGCAGTCGCCCCCGCTCTACCCCGTGCACCAGGACCACCGCCGCCCCGGCGAGACCGTCGCCGACGCCAGCATCCGCCACGCGCGGGAGACCGTCGACGCCTGCATCGGTTCGTTCGGGGGCAACCGCTCCGGCGAGATGGCGCCGTGGCTGGCGCTGAACTCCATCCGCATGGACACCGGGCGCGGCATGTCGCAGCCGTTCATCGTGGACGAGGACTACCAGCGGCGCATGCTCATGATGCTCCGGTCGCGCAACGTGCGCGAGATCCTGATGTGGAACAACCCGCAGACCAACACCATCGACGCCTGGCAGTCGTTCGGCGCGGTGCTGGACGACGTGTACAAGTCCCGCGTGCTGTCGGCCGCCGTCGCCGACGGCGAACGCGTCAGCGGCCCGCCCACGCCGACGATGGTCGACGTGGCCGACGGAACGGCGGTGATCGCCCGCGAAATGCAGGGCGCGCGCAAGGTGGACCTGCGCGTGGTGTTCCGCGTCGGCTGGGCGGCTCCGTCGAAGATGGTCATCGGCGTGGAGTCGACCTGCGATGCGCCCGGCGCCACCGGCACGGTGCTGATGCGCGACTTCTCCAGCGCCGACCCGCAGGCCCTGGTGCCCGTCGGTACGTTCACGTTCGACGTCGACGGCCGCTCGTCGGCCATCGTCCTGGACAACTTCGCCGGCCCGCACGTTTCACAGGCCGGCGATGTCGAGG
>JAHCJH010000217.1 GCA_026126345.1 Phycisphaeraceae bacterium
GCGAACGTCTTTCTCGCCGTCGAAGACGATCTCGCGGGCGCGGAGGTCGACCTGGAAGGGCTCGCCGTCGAGCAGGGGCGGGGCGATGAGGTAGTCGCGCGGGCGGGTGGCGTTCTTGGCGACGTCGGCGCCGGAGACCATGGGCTTCTCGACGAGGCGCTTGCCGGGGGTGTCGACGTAGAGGAGCGTGCGGCCCTCGATGATGCTGGACCAGACGTCGGAGACGCCGTCGAGCGCGTCGATGGTGCCCTTGAAGGCCATGGAGGTTCCGCCGGGCGAAGCGGCGCCGCGGAGGATGGTGACCTGGGCCTCGCCGCCCATGCGGACGCCGGCGGCGCCTTCGAGGAAGGCCTTGGCCATGAACCGCATGGTGGGGTTGGCCTTGACGGCGGCGGCGGACGCTTCCAGGGCGGACTTGGCGGCGGGGTCGGGCTGCGCCACGGCCAGGGGGGCGACCAGAGCGGAAGCGGCGAGGGCGACGGCCGCCGGCAGCGATCGGAACAGGGTCATGCAAGGCTCCTGGAAGGCCGGCGCGGGGGCGCGCCGGGGGGTGAAATCAAGGGGAAATACTAGACGGGGACGGGGGTGATACCGTTCGAACGGGTCGGCGTTTCGGCCCCGGCGGCATTCGCGGTCGGGTGCTGGAGCGATTCGGGACCAAGCGTCCATCGACCGAACGGAGACCCGAACCGTTCCCGTTTCTTCGGGAGCGTTCTTCCCTGGCAGGCAGAGCACGCATGATCGACCAAGGGGTGTTGATAGTGGCCGCCGCCGGGGTGGCCGGCGAGCGTCGGTCGGGCGACGGTGCGCACGGGATGGAGGCGAGCCCGTGGATGCCGCTTGCATTGGTGGCGCTGGCGCCGGTGGTGCTGTGGTGGTTGCGGCGGAGGAGGGTGATCGGCCCGGGGTCGACCACGGGGTGGCGGGAATTGCCGAAGGGGCTCCTCGTCGGCGAGTGGCTGCTGGCGGCGGTGGGGGTGTGGTTTGCGATCCTGGTGGTGGCCGCGGCGGCGCAGATGGCGCTGTGGCCGGATGTGCGGTCGCAGCCGCCGCTGCGGGCGCAAGCGCAGAGTTCACTGGTGACCTACGGGGCGGGGATGGTGCTGGCGGTGCTGGCGTACCGGTGGATGTTCCGCGCGCCGCCGGGTGTCGCGCCGGCCGGCGCGTGCCCGATGCGGTCGGCGGGGGCGATGGGGATGGGGATGCTCGGGCTGGTGGTGCTCTACCCGGTGCTGTTCGCGGCGGGGTTCGTCGGGGCGATGGGCCACCAGGCGCTCACGGGCGAGCCGCCGGACCTGATCGCGCACAGCGGGCTGGCGGACATGGTGGCGTCGCGGGGCGACCCGTGGGTGTTCGCGCTGGTGGGTTGCGCGGTGCTGGGGGCCCCGGTGGTCGAGGAGATCATCTTCCGAGGGCTGTTGCAGACCGGGCTGGGGCGGCTGATGCCGCGGCGGTGGATGGCGGTTGGCGTGGCGGCGGGGCTGTTTGCGCTGGTGCACGCGCCGACGGTGCCGTGGCACGCGATCGGCGTGCTGGCGGTGCTGGGCGTGGCGATGGGGGTGGCGTACGAGCGGCGGGGGTCGATCCTGGCGCCGATCGGGATGCACGTGGCGTTCAACGCGTTGAACGTGGCGCTGGCGTGGATGCAGGTGTCGTCGCAGGGTGTTTGAAACCGTGATGCGGGGAAGTTCGGCTTGCCTCCCCCTCGTTGAGGGCAGGCGGAAGCCCTGAACCTGCGTCAATCCGGCGGGATTTCATTGACCCGGCGGCGTCGAGCGCATCAGAATGAACCGACCGTTTGATTTGCCGCGTAACCAATCGCGGACGCGCTCGGTGGTGGTGAACAGGCCGCGGCGGGGACCGCACGCGGCGAGCGACGGAGGCGAAGCCATGCGACATGCGAAGACTCTTCTGACTGCGGCGGTGTTGACCGGCGGGGCGGCGGTTCCCGCGTCGGCGGACATCGTGTCGTTCGGGTTCTCGATCGGGCTGAGCGATGCGTGCGCGCCGACGTACTACGACACGTCGTACGACTGCGGCGTGTACACGTACTCGTACAGCGGGTACGGGTGGCCGGGGTACGGCTACTCCGGGTACCGGCCGTGGTGGAGCGCGTACCGGCCGGCGTGGTATTCGACCTGGTGCGCGCCGGCGTACGTGTACCGGCCGGTCTGCCCGCCGCCGGTGATCGTGGTGCCGCGCCCCGTCTACTACTACGGCTATTCGCCGTCGTGGTGCTGGCCGAGCTACGGCTCGTGGTGCGATGACGGCGTGACGTGGGGCTTCGGCTACTCGTCGTGGAGCGGCTGGTCGATCTCGTTCGGCTGGTCGAGCGGGTGGTCGTCGTGGCACCGGCCGCGCCCGTGGCACTGCGGCGATGGGTATTGGCGCGACGGGCGTGACTGGGATCATCGTCCCGGTCGCGGCGGATGGGACGGTCGCGCGGGCGCTTCGGCGCCGCTGGTGGGCCCGACGAGCGACCTGGCCAAGCCGCTGGCGTCGAACATGCCCGCGGCGGGCGCGCTGGGCGTGGCGGGCGTGGGAAGCACGGACAAGCCGCGGTTGCTGCCGGCGGTCGGCTCGAT
>JAHCJH010000218.1 GCA_026126345.1 Phycisphaeraceae bacterium
TCACCATCGCCGCGACGGTCATGCCGCAGCAGATCGCCAGCGGGAAGTTCCACGGGCTGATCACCACGGCCACCCCGCGGGGCTGGTAGAACTGCTCGTCGAGCTCGCCGATGAACCGACCGATGCGCTCGCGCCGGAACAGGCTGACCGCCTGGCGGGCGTAGTACTCGCAGAAGTCGATGGCCTCGCAGGTGTCTGCGTCGGCCTCGCGCCAGGTCTTGCCCGCTTCCTTGATCATCACCCCCGACAGTTCGTCGCGCCGCTCCCGCATCGCCGCCGCGGCCCGCACCAGCACCCGGGCCCGCTCGAGCGGATCAACATCCCGCCACGCCGGGAAGGCCCCGGCCGCGGCCCCGACCAGCTCGGCGGCGTCCCGTGGCGTGCGGTCGTTGGCGACCCTGGGCACGGCAGCGGCACGCACGGCGGCGGAGAATGCCGCGTGCTGATCGCGCCGGGAGAAGTCGCGGAACGACTCGTTGAAGAACGGCCTGCCATCGCCCAGGCCGGGCACCGCGCTGGAAAGCGCGTGCTTCTCGGGGTTGGTGCCGGTGGACCGGCCGCCGCCCTCCAGGTCGATCCCCCCGCTGCCGCCGGCGCCGCTGGGCGGCGCCCCCGACGGCTCGTGCGGCGAGGCGAGCAGGCGTGCCGGGTCGGCGTTGTCGAGGAACCCGGCCTTGAGCCACGATTCGTTGGACGTGTTCTCCAGCAGGCGCCGGACCAGGTAGGCCATGCCCGGGATCATCTGCCCCACCGGCACGTACTCGCGGATGCGCAGGTTCATGTCGGCGGCGGCGTACTTCAACTGGTCCGCCATGCCGTGGAGCATCTGCAGTTCCAGGGCGCTGTGGGGCAGGCCGCGCTGCTCGACGGCGGCCAGAGCGGCGGCGATGCTGCGGACGTTGTGCGAGCCCAGGGCGAGCTTGACGCCGCCTTCGCCCGGGCGACGGGGCGTCGCGTCGAGCAGGATCTGCGTCATGCGTTCGAAGCAGGCGTCGGTTTGCCGCTTGGTGGGCCAGACGGGCACGGGCCAGCCGCGCTGCTCGGCGTTGATGACCTCATAGTCCCAGTACGCGCCCTTGACCAGGCGGACGGTGACGATGCGCCCCGAGCGTTTGGCCCACTCGGCGATGCGCCGGGCGTCGGCCTCGCCGCTGCGGAGGTAGGCCTGCATCGCCAGCCCGGCGTGGAAAGGCACCTGCTCGCAGCAGGTCTGGAACAGGTCGAGCGTGAAGTCCTTGAAGCCGAACTGCTCCATGTCGAAGTTGACGAACACGCCCCCTTCGGCGGCGCGATGGAGGATCGGCAGCAGTCGTTTCGTGAGGTCGCGCTGGGCGCCGGCCGAATCGATCGGGTCGCAGCGCGCCGAGAGCGACGAGATCTTCACGCTCACGTTGACCCGTGGCACCGGGCCGAGGTGGTCCGACTCCAGTCGCGGGTTGGCGGGCCACGACGCGACCTGGCCCGGCAGGTTCCCGATCAGGTCGAGGTACTTGGCCTGGTACTCGTCGGCCTCGCGGTCCGACACGCACGCCTCGCCCAGCAGGTCGACGCTGAAGGCGATGCCGTCGTTCCAGAGCCGCCGCAGGTTGTCCAGCGCGCTGGCGGCGTCGGTGCCGGCGATGAACTTGCCGGCCATGCCCGTGATCTGGGAAGAGATCGTCTTGACCGCCAGGCCCTTGGCCAGGCCGCCGGCCTTGAGCGCCAGCGCGATCGGCCCGGGAACCGTTACGCCAGGCTGCGACAGATAGTCCTTCAGGTGGTCGAACGTATCGTCGGCGTTGCGCAGCACCGGGAACGCGTCGACGAACCGGAACAACTGCACCTTGAAGTTCTGGTCCTTCATGGACCAGTTCATCAGCGCATCGCTGTAGAACTGCGCCGAGAGCAGCCCGGTCTTGTGCGCCCGCGCCCGCGTGAGCATTTCGGCGCCGATCTCCTGCACACGCGGCTCTCCCGCCGCGGAGCTCCGGACGCCTCCCGGGGCCGCTTCCGGTGGGATGACCGCCGCCGCCGACTTTCGCCCGAACCAGCCCATCGAATTCCTTTCGCCGCTGCCCGCGCCCCGAAGCGTCCGGAGTGTAGTGTCGCCCGGACCGGTGACGGCCCGGCGCGGGCCTCGCCGCGGCGTGCCGGCCCGCCGACGGCGTAGCCTTGTGGCCATGAGCCCCCCGCCGCAGCCCGCCCGGAACGCAGCCGCCGGCCCCGTCGCCGTGACGATCGGCTCGTTCGACGGGGTTCACCTGGGGCACGCGGCCCTGGTCCGTGCGGCCCGCGAGGCGGTGGGGCCATCGGGGCGCGTGATCGCGCTGGTATTCGACCCGCACCCGGTGAGCGTTCTTCGACCCGGCGCCGAGCCGGCCCCCCTGAGCACCTTCGATCAGCGCCAAACGTGGCTGCGGGCCGCCGGGGCGGACGCGATCGAGCGCCTGGAGCCCACGCCCGACCGCTTGGCGCAAGGCCCCGAGGCGTTCACCGATTGGGTCGTCCAGCGGTTCGGTCCGGCGTGCATCGTCGAGGGGCCTGATTTCAGATTCGGGCACGGGCGCGCGGGGGATGCCGCACTGCTGGCGGCGCTG
>JAHCJH010000219.1 GCA_026126345.1 Phycisphaeraceae bacterium
GCCGCGCCGCCCGACGCCCGCCCCCGCGCCTTGGAGCAGCCCGGCCCCGCCGTCGCCACGCTCGAAGCCGAGCCCGTGTCGCCCCCGTCCGCCGCGGCCGAGGTCGCCCGCCTTGCCCTTCAGCCCCCCGCGTTGAACGACGGCCTGCGCACCGAGCTCGCCGCGATCAAGCGCATGGTCGGCCAGGTGCTGCAGTCGCGCACCGGCGCAACGACCGTCCCGGCCCCGGCGATGCCCGACGCCCTGCTCAAACACTACCTGGCCATGATCGAGCACGAGGTCGCCCGCGAACTGGCCGACGAAATCACCGCCGCCATCCGCGACGAGCTCACCCCGGCCGAGCTCTCCGACGACCAGATCGTCCGCCAGGCCGTGCTCCGCCGCCTCGAGAGCATGATCCCCGTCGCCCACGAAATCACCCGCCCCGCCAAGCCCGCCGACGGCCGCCCTCTGACCATCGCCCTCATCGGCCCCACCGGCGTGGGCAAGACCACCACCATCGCCAAGCTCGCCGCAACCTTCCGCCTCCGGCACGGCCGCAAGGTCGCCCTCATCACCAGCGACACCTACCGCATCGCCGCCGTCGACCAGCTCCGCACCTACGCCAACATCATCGGCATCCCTCTCTCCGTCGTGCTCACGCCCGCCGAGATGTCCGCCGCCCTCCAGGAACACGCCGACGCCGACGTCATCCTCATCGACACCGCCGGCCGCTCCCCCAGCGACGAGCGCCGCCTCGCCGAACTCCGCGCCTTCCTCCACGCCGCCAGCCCCCACCAGACCCACCTGGTGCTCTCATCCGTCGCCAGCGAGGCCGCCCTGCTCCGCACCGCCGAGCGATTCAGCCCCCTGGCCCCCGGCATGGTCATCTTCACCAAGCTCGACGAGGCCACCAACTTCGGCGTCCTGGTCAACGTCGCCCGCCGCACCCAGGCCAGGCTCTCCTTCATCACCACCGGTCAGGAAGTCCCCGACGACATCGAGCCCTCCCGCCCCGACCGCCTCGCCCGCCTCGTCCTCGACGGCGCCCTCTCGGCCTGAATCATGCCCCTCATCGCCGACAACCCGGCGCAGCCCGCGCCCGCCGATCAGGCCACGCGCCTCCGCGGCCTGCTCGCCGCCATGCAGGTCCGCGCCGACGCCTCGCCGCGCCGGACCGTCGCCGCGGAGCCCGCGACCCGACGCGTCCCCGTGCTCGCCGTCGCCAGCGGAAAGGGCGGCGTCGGCAAGACGTCCATCGCCGTCAACCTCGCCATCTGCCTCGCGCAGCGCGGCGTGCGGACCACGCTGCTCGACGGCGATCTCGGCGTCGCCAACGCCGACGTGCTGCTGGGCGTCACCCCGAGCCGCCGCCTCGACGGGGCCCTCTCATCGACGGGCGCTGCGTCCCTGGCCGACATCGCCGTCGAAGCCCCCGGCGGCATCCTGCTGGTGCCCGGCTCGGTCGGCATCGCCCGCGCCGCCGACCTCGGCCCGGTCGAGCGCCGCCGCCTTGCCGATGCCCTGGTGCAACTCGAGACGCTCAGCGACGTGGTCGTGATCGACACCGGCGCCGGCGTCGGCCCCATCGTCCGCTCGCTCGTGCACGCCTCCGACCACGCGTGGGTCGTCACCACGCCCGAGCCCACGTCGATCACCGACGCCTACGCCCTGGTCAAGTGCCTGCGCCAGGGCGTCGGCTCCGCCCGCGAACTCGAAGGCCGCCTCAGCCTCGTCGTCAACCAGGCCGCCGACCTCGCCCAGGCCCAGGCCACGCACGCCCGCATCGGCAGCGCGGTGCGCACATTCCTCGCGCTGAACCTGCCGCTGGCCGGCTCGGTCGCGCAAGATCCGCGGGTGTCCCGCGCGGTCGTCGAGCGCCGTCCGTTCGTCCTCGGCGCCGCCGCCTGTCCTGGCTCTCGCGCCGTCCACGACCTGGCCGACCGCGTCATCGACGCCCTCGAACTGCACGCCCGGGCAACGCGCCCCATTCCGCCCGGAGCCGTCGCCGCCCGCTCGCGCCTTCGGGCCTGGTTGGGCAATCTCCTTCGAGCCTGATGCCACGATCCTCCGCCGCCCGGGCAACCCCTAATTCACCCGGAAGCCGGGCCGTTGGCAACGCCTGAAGCGGTTGCGCAGGTGCTGCCGGGCCTGGCGCGGAGGTTGCTGATGCCCCCGCATTGAAGTCGGCGGTCCGGTGCGCCGAAAAACACTCAACACCCCGGCGCGTTGGCTGCGCCTCCGGCGGAGGGACGTCCGTGAATGACGGGACCATCACTCGGGTCACAGCCGCCTGCCTGGCGCTCGCCGCCTTCAGCATCGCCCTCATCGCGGGGCTCGCCGCGGGCAACCCCACCTCCGACATCCTTCTCCGCGCGCTGGTCGCGCTCGCCTGCTGCTTCATCCTCGGCCTGGCCATCGGCCTGATCGCCGAGCGCATGATCGGCGACCACATCGCCCGCGACGCTGCCGTCTCGCAGGTCGAGTCCGCGCCCGCGGGCGACGCCCGGGCCGGCCCCGGCGCCCCCCCCCCCCACCCCAACGGCCCCGCCGGAGGTATCCCCCCGGGGTCTCCGCA